>JBAYGQ010000504.1:0-2800 GCA_041666585.1 Bacteroidota bacterium | reverse complement strand
GCTACAATGTGCATCTGGAAAGACTATCAGATTAATATAATAGATACTCCCGGTCATGTTGATTTTACCGCCGAAGTCCAGAGGTCGCTCAGAGTATTAGACGGAGCAATTGCTCTGTTCTGCGGTGTGGGGGGTGTTGAACCCCAATCCGAAACAGTATGGCATCAGGCTGATATGTATAATGTACCGAGAATTTCTTTTGTCAATAAAATGGACAGGCTCGGAGCAAACTTCGAAAATGTTCTCGGAATGATGAGAAACAGACTGAAAGCCAATCCTGTTGCACTGCAGATACCGATAGGCGCCGAAGACACTTTTGAAGGAATAATAGACCTGCTGAAAATGAAAGCCTTATACTTCGACCCCGATACACAGGGAGCCGATTTTGAGGAAGCCGCAATTCCGGAGAATATGATTGAAACAGCGATTCAATACCGCGAAAAGATGCTTGAAGCCGCAAGCGATAACGACGACGTACTGCTTGCAAAGTACCTTGACGGTGAGGAAATGAGCATAGATGAAATTAAAAAGGGATTGAGAAAAGGTGTTCTGGATTATAAGTTTGTTCCCGTTTTATGCGGTTCTTCTCTGAAAAATGTAGGTGTACAGCCGCTTTTAGACGCTGTAATAGATTATCTGCCATCGCCTGAAGATTTAAAAGAGTTTACAGGGTTTGATGTCAACGATTCAGACAAAAAAATCATCAGGCAGGCAAAAGATGATGAGCCTTTTTCAGCGCTGGCTTTTAAAGTACTGATTGACCAGTTTGTCGGCAAAATGACTTTTATAAGAATTTATTCCGGTACTATAAAAGTTGGGCAGACGGTTCAGAATTCATCGGTAGGAAAAAGCGAGAAACTGAACAGAATTATCAGACTGCACGCAAACAAACGTGATGAAATTCAGACAGCCTATTCAGGAGATATAGTAGCGATACCCGGATTGAGATTTACACGAACCGGCGATACGCTCTGCGACATAAAACATCCTGTACTATATGAGAAAATATTTTTCTCCGACCCTGTGATTAATCAATCCATTGAAGCAAGAACACTTGCAGACCAGGATAAATTAATTCAGATACTTGAAAAATTAGCTGAGGAAGACCCGACATTCCAATATAAAAATGATGAAGAAAGCGGGCAGATAATAATAAGCGGAGTCGGCGAACTACACCTTGAAATAATAGTTGACAGACTTAAAAGAGAGTTCAATCTTCCGACAAAAGCAGGAAAACCTCAGGTAGCGTACAGAGAAAGCATAAGCACAAAAGTTATTCAGGAAGGTTTGTTCGACAAACCGACAGGCAACAAAAACCAGTTCGGACATGTAATAATAGAGTTCGAACCTGCCGAAAGAAGTAAAGGAATAATTGTAATAAATAAATTGGATGAAAAGCAGATTCCGAAACAATTTTTCCCGGCAATTGAAAAAGGGATAAAAGAAGCCCTGCAAGTAGGACCCAAGGGTTATCCGGTAATTGATGTAAAAGCAACCATAATCGGTGCCACACACAATACGGATACATCAACAGAACTTGCTTACAGAATAGCGGCTTCAATTGCAGTGAAAGACGGTTTACGGAATGCAAATCCGATACTTTTAGAGCCGGTTTTTGAAGTTGAAGTGGTATCACCCGAAGAAAATGTAGGTGATGTAATATCAGACCTGAATTCAAGAAGGGGCAGAATAGAAGGGATTTCCCAGAGCGGACCCCTGCAGGTGATAAAAGCATCGGCACCGCTTTCAGAGATGTTCGGTTATGTAACGAGACTTCGGTCAATAAGCCAGGGGCGGGCGGTTTACACAATGAATTATTCGCATTATGAACCCGCTCTGCAACAGACACAAACGAGTTATTGATTGTTTTTTAGACGTAAAGAATTGATAAATAAACTAGATAGATTTTAACTATTAATAAATTTAACTTAAAATACTTTAAGGAGTTTTCTAATGGCAAAGGAAAAATTCGATCGTTCGAAACCACACGTTAACATCGGCACAATAGGCCACGTTGACCATGGTAAAACTACACTTACAGCGGCTATCACAATGGGCTTATCCAAAAAAGGAACAAATACGGCAGTACGTACTTTTGATTCAATTGATAATGCCCCGGAAGAAAAAGCACGCGGGATCACGATTGCCACAGCACACGTTGAATATGAAACAGCAAACCGTCACTATGCACACGTAGATTGCCCGGGTCACGCTGATTATATTAAGAACATGATTACAGGAGCCGCCCAGATGGACGGAGCTATATTAGTATGTGCCGCTGACGACGGTCCGATGCCGCAGACAAGAGAACATATCCTTTTGGCAGGCCAGGTAGGTGTGCCGAGAATTATTGTATTTTTAAATAAAGTTGATATTGCAGACCCTGAATTACTCGAACTTATCGAAATGGAACTCAGAGAGTTGTTGACTTCTTATGAATTCCCCGGAGATGACATTCCAATAATCCAAGGTTCAGCATTGCACGCTTTACAGGCTGGTGCAGAAACCACAGCAACCGCAGACGATCCGCGTTTGAAATGCGTATTTGATTTGATGGATGCGGTTGATGAATATTTCCCGACACCGGAACGTGACGTTGACAAACCCTTCCTTATGCCCGTTGAAGACGTGTTCTCAATTACAGGACGCGGAACAGTAGGAACAGGAAGAATTGAACGCGGTATCGTTAAAGTCGGCGAAGAAGTTGAAATCGTAGGTTTCGGTTTGCACAAGAAAACGACATGCACCGGAGTAGAAATGTTCCGTAAATTGTTGGACGAAGGTCGTGCAGGCGATAACG
>JBAYGQ010000503.1:0-2802 GCA_041666585.1 Bacteroidota bacterium | reverse complement strand
TGCCTGTAGATTTTAATTATTGATTCTGCTACTTCACGAATATTCGGTGTATTTAACACAAACCCGGAGTACTTATTGCTCAGGTCTTTTTCAATGCTATCTCTCTTACTAAATGAAGATTTTTCAATTATTATTTTTGATATTTTTTTCTTGTCAACCTTTTCAACATTTATTAAAGAATTAAGTGAATTTACGCTGACACTAAGATTAACAGGGTTGAATTGATCCTCAGATTTAACTTCAGTGAGCAGTTTCATCAAAGAATCTTCTGCTGATTTGTTTTGAATGTTTGATGTTAAAGGTTTGAAAATAAAATTTTCAAAATTCTTTTTTCTTTTGTCATTTATAAGCGAAAAAATTTCAGGTAATAATTTGTGTGCAGAGTTTTCACCTTCAGTTATCAATTCCTTAGTTTTTGAGAAATCATCATTTGAAAAAGAGTTTAAATCAGGAAGAATTAATATATCCGCTTTTTGCTTTGAAATTTTATTAAGATGTAACATTAAAGCAGACACTACCTGGTCGGCAAGATTCCATGGTTTTCTTAGCTCTTCGGAAGACATTAAAGGTGAAATTGTGTTAACTGCAATTATTATATCAGGCTCAAATTCTCTTGCGGCGTTTACAGGAACATTAGCCATTAATCCGCCGTCAACCAGAATCATTGAATCAATTCTGACGGGTGTATAGCGTAAAGGTACAGTAGAACTGGCTTTTATAGCTGTTACAAGGTTTCCGGTTTTAAGCGAGACAGTTTCACCTTTAACTAAGTCTGTCGCAATAGAGCGAAAAGGATATTTAAGATTATTAAAATTTCCTGAACTTTGATAAATACCGTCCCATACCATTTTCTGAAGAAAAGAAAAAAATCTTGTACCGGAAGAAATAGCTTCGGGTAAGACAAGTTTGAATCTATTGAATCGTAATGTCAAAATACTTGCATCATTAATTTGCTTTTGGTCAAGGAAATATTCATTTCTGTCAACTTCCGAACTAAGAGCAAAAACATCGTTCCAATCAGTATGACAAAAAACCGAATCAAGTTCAGTAGCTGAATAGCCGATGGCATATAATCCGCCTATAATTGAGCCTATACTTGTACCAACAATATAGTCAATCGTAATTCCGGCTTTTTCTAATTCCTTTAGAACTCCAATCTGTGAAATTCCTCTGGCACCGCCGCCGCTTAGCACAAGAGCTATTTTAGGTCTGTAAGTTGACAGGCAGATTTGTGCAGGAAGCTTATCTATTTTCCTCGGTTTTTGGCTATTCGAGAAACCTTCGTATTCTATTTCAAAACTGGAAGGATTAATCTGAATAACATTGTCTTCTGCTTTAACGATGCAAACAGAAATAAATGCAATCAATATATTAATTAATATCTTCATCAATTTCATTTAATGGATTTCAAATCGGGAAAACTCTGCTTTATATTCGTCAAAAATAACTTTAATATTTTCAACATAAGACCTCGACGGACCGATTTTCAATTGTTGATGTAACAATTCCAATTGTCCTTCTTCGCCTTCGGCAACTACTACCACGTTACCATCATATATATTTCGTACGTATCCGGTAAGACCTAATGAAACAGCATGGTGAAAAACGAAATATCTGTATCCGACACCCTGAACTCTGCCACTTATAATAAATTCAGCCCTTTTCTTTTGCACTATTTTTTTATTTAATATTTTGAAACCAATTATAATTAATACACTATATCCTTTGAAATTTTTGCGGACACTTCCGTTCCTTGGAGCATTTCAACAATTATCAAAGCGAACTTAATTGCAGTACCTGCACCCCTGCTTGTTACAAAGTTATCTGAAATTACAACATCATTTTCAGAATAGTTCAGATGTTCCAATTGTTTCTTTACAGATGGGTGGCTTGTTATCTGAGTACCTTCAGGTAAAATCTTTTTTTCTGCTAAAATTGTAGGTGCGGCGCAAATTGCTCCGATAATTTTATTTTTCTTTGCATGTTGAATTAACATTTCTTCAAGAGTTTGGTTCTTTATCAAATTGGATGTACCGAAAGCACCTCCGGGAATAACAATTGCATCAAACAAAGTGTCGTTTTCAATATCAGATATTAAAATATCGGGGATAATTTTCACTCCCCTTGAACAGGTAATAATGTCATTTTCACCGGTTACAATTACGTTCAATCCGGCTCTACGGAGTATATCAATGATTATTACCGCTTCCATTTCCTCACTACCCTTAGCAAGCGGTACAAGAACTGTTTTTCCCATTTTAAATCTCAGTATTAAATATTAAAGATTACAAAGTTATCAATTTTCGAAAATACTAACTAATATATAATTAATAAAAAACAGATTTATATTTATTCAGTTTTGAAAAAAAATTAATCCCAGATTTTTCAACTTTAATAAAAACTAAAGTAATTTAGTTAAAATGTTTAAAAGAAAAATATTATATTGATTTTTTATATCATACAAATTTATAATAAAACATTTGTGGAAGGATAAAGAAGAGAATGAATCGTTATTTGGTTACTTCTGCACTTCCGTATGCTAACGGTTATCTACATCTGGGACATTGTGCAGGAGCTTATTTGCCTGCAGATATTTATGTACGCTATCTCCGGTTAAAGGGTAACGAAGTACTCTACGTTTGCGGTTCCGACGAACACGGAGTTGCAATTACAATTGCCGCAGATAAAGAGAAAGTTTCACCTCAGGAAATAATTGATAAATACCACTTTTCGAACAAAGATGCTTTTGATAAATTCGGCATGTCCTTCGATATTTATTCACGTACTTCTTTAGAAGTACAT
>JBAYGQ010000502.1:0-2803 GCA_041666585.1 Bacteroidota bacterium | reverse complement strand
TGGAAAGCCATTGTAACACCTGTTACAACGACATCACATTCCTCTACAAGTGAGATAAAATCCTGCAATCCGAAATGCCCGAAATACTTGCAACCTGTCATTTCTGCTAACTTCAGATTCTTTGTATGTTCCTGTTCACCTCCCAGAAGCATAGGATAGTAGCCGTTTTGCTGGAGCACTTGTATCAACGCAAGCCAATTCTCCTCCTTCCAAAGTCGTGAAGTCCACCTTGCTCCGCAACCGGTATTCAAGCCGACAACCGGTTTGTTATCATTCTGAAACTGCCATTCAATATCAGAGCTGTAATTCAAGATATACTCTTCACCGCCGAACTCCCAGCCGCAGATTTCGAAAATCTCATCTAAATATGACTTTCTGTTTGCCTGACTGACATCATCGAACAAACCTGTAAGGAACTTATTTTCGGACAACTCATTTGCCGGAACGGGAACACCTTTGTGCAAAACAAAACCGAATTTTTTATCCGCAGAAATTTCACTTGCCAGAGCACAAGCCTGCAAGTCTTTATCAAGATTTATCAAAACAGAAAACTTTACAGCCTGTAAGGTTACAATGGATTCGAGATTAAACGGCATAATTCTGTTAATTGCCGACGGTAGTACTTCAGGACTGTAAGTAAGCCACCATATACGGGCTTTAGGATGCTCTTTCCAAATTTTACTCAGCAAAGGTGTAGTGCGAATAACGTCGCCGATTGCACCTAATTTTATAATCAGAATATCTTCATCAACTTTTGCAAAATGCGCACAGCCGGTACAATGTGCACCTTCGTTCTTATGGTATATACAGGGGACATATCCAATGAAAAAACGGCAATCCGAATAGTAAGACAGATTTTCGTGTTCCATGCAGATTACATCTTATATTGTATTAAAAAAGCAAAGTGGAAGCTATATATAGTAGTCTCTTTATCTTCAATATAGAAAAAGGTCTGCTTTTTCGGAGTGAACAGTTCACCACGTTCATTCTCTTTACCAAATAAATTTAGAATTCCCACACCGCCGCTAATATTTACAAACCAATTGGGCATGAACTGTCCTTCAATTCCCAGACGTAATGCCGCTCCCAGTCTTGTTGCGGCTGATTTAAATGAATCTTCATTAAATTCTGTCGAATCTGATTTAGAATAATGAGTATACACAGAGAATTTATTTGTTGACAGCATAGTTGTTCTGCCTTCTAATCCAAAATATATTCGGGTATTTGCAAAGACATATCTTTTTAAAGTATAATTTAATCCAAGGCTTATTGTACCTACACCATAAGTATGGGTTATTTCCTGCAATAATTTATTTGTTAAAGGAACTCTTTCTCGGGAATCAAAAAATTGATACTCAAAACCTAACGGAATAACAAATCTTTCTGAAGTATCAAGAGGAAAGAAAAATTTAACTCCCATGCCCATCTGTGGACCGTTAAATCCACCGCCGTAGGATGGAGCTTTTGATGAATCACGTTCAAAAAACGGTCTGGTTGTGGGATTATTTCCTAAAATTGTAGTTGTGCTAATACCTCCGGCTGCCGAAAACCCTTTGCTGAACTGACTGAGAACATCTGTTTGTGTAATTAAAAAAAATGCAAAAATAAAAACTAATAGTTTAAGTTTGGTATTGCATAAAGATCGTTTGTGAAGCATCTATTTGCCTTCAGAATAAATAAAACCTTTAGAATTGATTTTGAATTGTAAAATTCTACAATTCAAAATCAAAAATAATTTATTAAATAGTAACGATTTTCTTCCAAAGAAATTTTTAATACTTGGCAAAAAAAAATATAGGTTAATTTTAATAACTTTATTAAGTATTTTTCTGTCCGTAAAAATCTATTTTAGAAAACCGAATATATCATAACACTAAACATTACATCCTTTCGGATATAGAATAATAGGGTTTTTCGTAAGAATTTTTAACTATAAGTTCACCGAGCAATCCCATAGAAATCAACTGAACACCAACAATAATCAAAGCCACACCGAATAACGCTAACGGACGATTACTCAACGCTGTCCTACCCAGAAACCATTCTACACTAAGATATAAATCTGTAGCCAATCCCGCGACAACAAAAATTGAACCGATTGAGCCGAAGAAATGAAGAGGACGTTTTATATATCGGGCTAAAAAGATAAAAGTTAATAAATCTAAAAAACCCTTTATAAATCGTGTTAATCCGAATTTAGATTTCCCGTATCGCCTTGAATGGTGTTTGACGGGTATTTCTGTTACTTTAAAACCTTCTTTGAAAGCAATTGCAGGTATGTAGCGATGCATTTCTCCGTAAATCTGAACAGTTTTAATAACATCTCTTTTGTATGCCTTTAAACCACAGTTAAAATCGTGAAGCTTTACCCCGCTGAAAACAGAGGTAACAAAGTTAAAAAATTTTGAAGGGATAGTTTTTGTAATCGGGTCTTTACGCACTTTTTTCCATCCGGAAACCAAATCATACCCTTCTTTAATGCGTGCAATTAAATTCGCAATTTCGGCGGGGTCATCCTGTAAATCGGCATCCATAGTAATAACAATAGAACCTTTTGCCGCCGAAAAACCTGCATTTAAAGCTGCAGATTTGCCGAAATTTCTTCTGAATCTTATTGCATGAAATCTATTATTCCGTTGTCTGATTGACTTTAAAACTGAATACGAACCATCAGTTGAACCGTCATCAATAAAAATGACCTCCCAACGATTTCTGACTATCTTATTGAGTTCATCTTCCAATTGTAAAGCAAGTTCCGGTAAGGATTCCTCTTCATTAAGCAAAGGTATCACTACCGAAACTG
>JBAYGQ010000501.1:0-2805 GCA_041666585.1 Bacteroidota bacterium | reverse complement strand
TCGATGAAAAAAGCAATTATAATTTTCTTTCTTTTTGGTATTACTTTTTCAAATGCCCAATTTAAAAGCGAACCCGAAATTTTCACACTCGAACAGTGTATTGAAACCGCTCTTAGATACAATTACGATATTCAACTATATTCTGCACAAATGAGGTCTAATACTGCCGACGTTACTGCTGCATTCGGAGATTTTTTGCCGTCTTTAAATTTCTATATGGGTTATAATCGGCAACTTAACTCCCAGGGTGTTAAAACTCTAAATATCGGCGGGCAGAACATACCTATTCAAGCGACAGACCCGAATTCTTATAGTATGTCCGCTTCAGCCGCTTACATAATTTTTAACGGATTCTCCAATGTTGCGAATTATAAGAGGGCTCAGGAAAGTTTCAATGCTCAGTACTTAACTTTAAATCAAACTCAGAATAAAGTAAAATTGGATGTTTACCGACAGTTTATAGATGTAATCAGAAAATCTCAGATTATTAAAATCAGGCAAAGTAATCTTGAACTGGGTCAAAAAGAATTAGAGCATATTCAGGCTCAGGTTGACGCAGGAACTAAGCCTATTACATTCTTATATACACAACAGGCTGAGCTTGGTAACCGTGAATATGAACTTGTTATCTCAGAAAATGATTTTAATATTTCTAAAACCACATTATTATATACAATGGGTTTGAATACAGCCAATCAGGTTGAGTTTTCGGAATCAAGTTTACCTACAAATATTGATTCTAATGATGTCCAGCAATTCCGATTAAATATTGGCGGCTTTAACGGAGCTTTGAATACTGCTTTACAATCAAGGATAGATATTTCTGCTACCAAATCTTCAATTACAGCCGCAGAATCAAATATCACAATTGCCGAGAGCGGTTATTTCCCTACTCTTGCGGCTTCAGGAGGCTGGTCATGGTCAAACAGTCAATTGGCAAATTTCGGAGATAACGGTAGAACTTATGTCGGGCTACAGCTATCCGTCCCTATTTTCGATAATTTTAATTCTAATCTTAGAATCCAGAACGCTAAGGTACAATTAAAGCAAAAAGAACTTGAATTAAATCAAGTTGAACAAAATATTCGTACTAATGTCAAAACGGCAATGCAAAGTATTGATGCTTCCGAAAAACAACTAAACATTACAAAACGCGCACTGTTTGCCGCTGAGCAAAATTATGAAAGTATGAGTGAACGTTTCCGTGTAGGTTCTTCAAGTTTAACTGACTTGTTATCTGCAAACAATCAACTTATCACCGCACAAATCAACAGGATTAATTCAATATATTACTATTTCCAAATTCAAAAAGAAATGCTCTATGCAATCGGAAAACTATAATGATTTTTATATACTGTGGAGGGAAACACTATGAGATGCGAAAAATGCGGAAATGACTTTCCGTCTCAGTACTTCTTTGCAACTCCGTCAATCTGCAAAGACTGCTATCAAAAACTTACAGAAGATGAGAAGAGAACAGTTGATTCAATAAGTTCTACAAAGCTTCAGGAAATGAATGAACTTGAATTAAGAGTTGGGTTCGGAAGAAGGCTTGGTGCATACCTTCTCGATATGTTGATTTTCTATATTATTTTTGGAATTGCATTTGTTGTAACTGGTTTGTATGATTCTTACAAAGACTCCTTTGTCCATTTAATCTCAAATCCACAATTAATGGCTGAATTTCAAACTGCAATAATGCCAATAACCTTTATAATAACATTTTTATATTATTCTCTTGAAGTTTTTATAGCCACAACTCCCGGTAAAATGATTTTGGGTATTCAAATTGCACATAAGGATAGAACCTATGCAACGACTTTTGCATTATTGCAACGTTTTTTATATAAACATAGTGCCACAATTATTTCTTTAGCGGCGTTTCTTCTTACAATTAAATGGCTTGATTTAGTAAGCGGCTTTGTTTCCTTTGCCTTTATTATCGGATGTTTTTTTGTCCTTGGTCAGAAACGGCTTGCTTTCCATGATATGCTTTCAAAAACTGCTGTTTTTTATAAATCTTCAATAATTGAAATTGATGATAAAATAAATTAATATTGAATTTAATCTTTTCATAGAATCATAATTTAAGGTAATACACAATGGGTAAAAAGAGTTCAAAAAAGAAAAAGATTATCATTTTCGCATGTCTTGCGGTCATTTTTTTCGCTGTTATGATTATTTTCTTTTCAGGTAAAGGTCCCAAACCTATTGAGGTTCAGACTGCCAAGGTAGAACTGCGGACAATTACCCAGACTGTTTCTGCTGTCGGAAAAATTCAACCTGAAACTGAAGTAAAAATTTCTTCTGAAACAAGCGGTGAAATAATTTTTCTTGAAGTCAAAGAAGGTGATGCAGTAAAGGTTGGGCAACTATTAGTGAAAATAAAACCCGATATTGTCGAATCGCAACTCGAACAGGTTAAAGCCGGTGCAGAAGCATCGAAAATTGAAATTGAAGCAAGAAAAGCCGAAATGGATAGAACTAAATCAGAACTTAAACGGGTTACTGAGTTATACAAGAAAAAATTCGCATCTCAACAGGAATTTGATCAGGCAATCTCTTCCTGGAGTCAGGCTGAATCAGGATACAGAGGTGCAATGGCTCGTTATGACCAGGCAATGGCAAGTTATAAGCAAATCAAGAAAAGCGTCGAAAGAACAGTCATTTATTCCCCTATTAACGGTATAATAACAAAACTGAGCGTCGAAAAAGGTGAAAAAGTTGTCGGTGTAGCTCAGATGCAGGGAACCGAATTAATGACAGTTGCAGACCTTTCAATTATGAATGCTGAGGTAGAAGTTG
>JBAYGQ010000500.1:0-2815 GCA_041666585.1 Bacteroidota bacterium | reverse complement strand
TCTGAAAGATCAGGCTGAAAGTGCTGCAGAATCTAAAAAGTACCGCGAACAAGTAAAAGAACTCAATAAAAATCTGGTGGCATTAAACCAACTTTACAGCAATATGCTTTCGGCGGTAAAAACAAAATAACATACATTAGGTAATTTGTAAAATCAATCTTCAGGACAACCTCGGTTTAATTGAATATATTGCTTCTCCTCCCCTCTCTCAGACTTATTAAAAGTCTGAATGTAAATACTTGTTTCATAAAACAATTCATAATTGAGTTAGAAAACCCCGATTGGGGTTACCCATATTTTGCCCCAAACGGGGCAGAATGCTGGTTTTAGTATGGTTTACTATATATATTTTTATACCGAACTCATGCTAATTAATGGTCAAAAGGATTGTTAATTAAACAAAATATACATACATTTGACAAAAATTTACAAAAACAAAACATCTATAGCTACGAAATGCTTTTCATGTTAAATTATTGTATACACAATACTCATGTTTTCATACTTTTTCATAAGATTAAACTAATAGAGAATAACAAAATGATATCATAAAATGAAAAATTTAATTAAATCATTTGTATTATTTCTGTTGATATTAATAGCACAAATCGCATACGGACAGACAGATGAAGAAAAAGCACTTGAGAAAGGTCTGAAAGCTATTGAATTAATGGATAACGGCAAAATTGATGAGAGCATAAAGCTTTTAGAGGAGGCCCAAAAACTTGATCCTGATAAATTTCATTATCCATATGAGTTAGCTTATGCTTATTATTTAAAGGAAGATTACAAGTTTACGATCAAGATATTAGAGAAAAACATTCACCATAAAGACGTAAATGATTTACTTTTTCAATTATTAGGAAACAGCTATGATTTTATAGGAAAAACTAAAAAGGCATTTCAAGTCTATGATGCAGGTCTTAAGAAATTCCCAAATTCAGGTAAATTATATTTAGAAAAAGGGAATGTTTATTGGGGTAAAAAAGAATATTTGAAAGCACTTCCATTCTATGAGAAAGGAATTGAAGTAGATCCTCAATTTCCTTCAAACTATTACAGAGCGACATTGGTATACTGTGGCTCGTCAGAGGAAGTCTGGGGAATGATTTATGGAGAGATTTTCATGAATCTGGAACGAAATAGTAAACGGACATCAGAAATAAGTAAATTGCTTTTCGATACGTATAAAAGTGAAATAAAATTCACATCCGATTCTTCATTGTCAGTTAGTTTTAGTGAAAATTCTACCATATATATTAATGATGTAAAAAATCCGGGCAGACTAAAATTACCTTTTGGGATTGGAATTTATGAACCAACATTAATGATGTCAATGCTTAATGAAAAATCTATTGATATAAATTCACTTTATAGAATACGTAAAAACTTTGTAGAGACATATTATAAAAATGGAAATGATAAAGAATATCCAAACATTTTATTCGATTATCAAAATAAAGTCCTGAAAGCCGGTCATTTTGAATCCTATAATCATTGGATTCTTATGAAAGGAGATGAAGTTGCATTTGATGATTGGCATAGTTCAAACAAAGAAAAATGGGATGATTTTATCAAATGGTTTTCCGAAAATGGTCTATACGTTGACAGCTCTAATATGTTTTTTACTGGACAATATTAAAGAAAAGAAAGTTGTATGTCGATGGAAAGAAACAATTAGCTATAAACGAATAAGTGACTGAGGATTTTAATTTTAAAATAAAACAAATTATTATTAGTCTTGATTCTGTCATTACCAATTCCACAAATAAGAATAAAGCTTTGGTGATAAGTATATTAATTGAATAAGAATAAAAATTATTTTCAAACAATAACATTGTAATAAGAAGAATATGAAATTTAGACTAATCGTTGTGTGCTTGCTTGCATCATCAGTTTATGGATTCAGCCAAACACGAAGTGAACTTATCAAGAAAGCAGAAATTTGTTTTAGTAAAGATGATTATGAATCTGCTGAAAAGTTTTACAAAAAAGCAATTGAAATATCAGATCCTGAATATGATAAGTTATATATTCTGTATACAAACTTAGGGACAACCCAAAGGAGAAACGAGAAGAAAAAAGAAGCGCTTGAATCATATGATATTGCAAACTCTATTAAACCAAATAATGTATTTATTCTTAATAACCGCGCATCACTCAAAAGGCAGTTAAAAGATTATTATGGTGCTTTGGACGACTATGGAAAATCGTTGGAAGTTGATTCTCTGAATGAAGAAACTTTGATAAATCGGGCCCATTTATATAAAGTTATGTGTGATACAACTTTAGCATTAAAAGATCTAGAAAAAGTGCTTACATTTAAACCTAACAGTTTTCCCGCAAGAAACAACATAGCTGATGTTCAATTAAATAGAGGAATGTACAATGAAGCACTCAAAACATTTAATAGTCTGTTATATTTGAATCCGAATGAGCCAATATTATTCAACAATATTGCTGAAGTCTACATAAAGAAAAATGAATTTAAGTTAGCATTAGAATATGTCAACAAAGCACTGAAAGTAAGAAAAACATATGCCTGTGCTTATATGACACGTGGTGAAATATATATGAAAATGGGAGATCTGAAAAAAGCAAAAAAAGATTTCCAAAAAGCAATCGCCCTTGACTGTGAAGACGAAAGAGTATTTAATTATTTGGATAGATGCAATTAGATAATTCATTATTATACCTCTATATGTTCAAAAACATGAAAAAACTCATCCTGCTCCTCCCCTTTCTCTGCTGTTTTAATATCCTCTCGCCGGGACAGAACAACATGCAGGACTCTACCTTTCAGGCCATTGGTTAC
>JBAYGQ010000499.1:0-2817 GCA_041666585.1 Bacteroidota bacterium | reverse complement strand
CCTGCTGATGAGGCTTGTGCTACGGTTTATCACGAACCGGGGGTTATTTCCAAAGTTGATTTCTCTTATAATGCATCTGCAAAAGTCAATAACAAAACCGTCTCATTCGCTTATGCAGACAAGAGTGTTCTTAATGCAATGGCTTATGATTTGAATCTTATTTCAATTGAAACAAGCAAAAATGAAGTAAGCGCAAACGATGTTCTTGGAATTAAAGTGAAGTTCGAAAACGGCATCGTTCCGGTTGACAGCTCAAACCTGAGGATATTTGCGGTTACCGGTCGTTCCGATACAATTCTCGTTGCAGAAAAAATGATTACAGGTTTAGCTGTTGCCGACAGAAATGAATTCGACTGTAATTTTACAATACCCGATTCGGCACAGTTTATAGAATTCTTTGCACAGTTGGACAACGCAAACCGAATCAATGAATTCTGTGAATTGAACAATATTAAAAATATAATAATTCCTTTTAAAGGACCGAACTGGATCCTTGATGTAAAGAATATTCCGAATCCTTTTGAATATCGTACTTCTTTCTCGTACGTTCTACCGAGGGAAATGAAGAAAATTGATGTTACTATTTATTCTATGGATTCAAGAATAATTCATAAAATTGAGAACTGCCCCAATACAACGGGTGTTCATGAAGTATCCTGGTATGCACCATACATAACAAAAGGAAATTATATTTATTCAATTACCGGAACTAATCTGAGCGGCGGAGAAGAAAAGTATTTTGGTAAGATAAGTAAAGACAAATAAATTCAATTAAGAATTTACAATTAACAATGAATTGAAATATCTAAGAAGTGTCATTCCCGTGGAAACGGGAATCCACTTCTAATTGAGATAAGTAAAAATTTGAAAAGCAGGATGCGATATTTATTAATTTTATTTCTGTTTATTTCTTTTTCGGTAAATGCCGTAGCTCAGAGCTACGGCATTTATTCAAGTTTTAATTACAACAGAACCGAATCGGACTTACTGCAGATTCCCGGCTTTGCCGACAGTGCAAGACAAAGTGCAGTCGGTCATTCTGTTGGATTTTCATTAGGCGGTTTTTTTGAATATCCTCTTGCAGAAAAAGTAGCTGTTGCATTAAGGGCTTATTTCTGCTAC
Source organism: Bacteroidota bacterium (assembly GCA_041666585.1). Lineage (GTDB taxonomy): Bacteria > Bacteroidota > Ignavibacteria > Kapaibacteriales > UBA2268 > JBAYGQ01. The sequence goes on along the minus strand of JBAYGQ010000499.1, from coordinate 1,695 downwards.
CGTCCAACGGATATTTCAGTGAATATTTCATCCGTAGTTTTTGATAAAACAATTGTTCCGACCGCTACCGTTGCCACAAGCCTTCAGGCAGGGTCTTCCGCTCTGTTTATAGAGCCTTTGGTCAAATACAGGTTTACTCCTCGTTTCTCACTCTTAGGAGGTTTTAATGTAGGCTGGTGGCTTAATAAAAAAGTAGCAATGACACAAACTATTAAGTCTCCATCCAATTCTTCATTTTCAGACGGCTACAAAACAAAGCACTATTCCGATATTATGGAAAATGCTTCAGGTCTGCAATTCGCACTTACTGCCGGAGTGAGCTATCAGTTTCCGATTGACTCAAGAAATATCAAGTATATAGAGCCTGAGTTGGTCTATACTTTCGGCTTTATGGATGTGAAGAATAACTTTACCTGGGATATAAATAGTTTCCGTGCGGGAGTATCGCTAAAATTTTCAATGAACGCTCTCCCTGAACCTGAGCCGAAAGAGGAGCCTCCTCCTAAAGTGGAAGAAGTTGCAAAAGTAGTTCCTCCGCCTGTTGAAGAAAGGGAAAGCTATTCCGGGAAAATCGAAACCTATAATGAAAAAAATATTCAGGTTGATACTCTGCTACTGAGGGAGTACTCATCGAACAGCATTCAGTCTTTGCTGAACTATATCTTTTTCGATGATAATTCCGGTGAAATTCCTAAGAGATATGTCCTGCTTTCTCCCGAAGAAGCCCGCAGGTTCTCATCCGAAAAGCTGAATAATACTTCCGCTATGAATGTTTATTATAATTTATTGAATATAATCGGCGAAAGACTACGTGCTTATCCCTCGGCTAAAATTGAGATTACAGGCTGTAATTCAGACTTTGCCTCTGAGAAAGGAAATATCCCGCTTTCGGAAAAAAGAGCAGTTGCCGTTTTCGATTATCTGAAAAATTCTTTTGAAATTGCACCCGACAGAATGCTCGTGAAAACCCGAAATCTGCCTGAAAAAGCCAGTGTAGGCGGTATTGAAGAAGTGATTGCAGAGAACCGCAGAGTAGAGATTAATTCCGCTTATCCCGAAATTTTATATCCTCTTTTCAAGAATGAATTGATTTATGAGGCTAATCCCGAAATTATGAAAATCTCTGCAAAGCTCGATAAACAGTATGTTTTCAAATTCTGGCAGTTCAACATTCTGCAGAACGACAAAGTTATAAATACATTTTCAGGTGAGGGCAAATTCTCTGCACCGGTTGAATGGAGTGTTTACAACAATATCAATTCTCTCAGCGAACAGCCCATCAGGCTCGAAGTCGCATTCGCAGGGCTTACGCGGGACGAAAAGCAGGTAATCAATCTGAAGAAAACTATACATGTGCAGAAGGAAAGTTTCAATTCTCCTAAGTATAAACGAAAGCAGAAAAAGAAGTTCGAAAATTTCAATCTGATTCTTTTCGATTTCGATGATTACAGTATGAATGATGCAAACCGCAAGCTTCTGGAGTTTGTGAAAACACGCGTCAGTCCTGACTCTAAGGTGTTTATCGAAGGTTATACGGATAATATCGGTGATGCTACGCACAATTTATCTTTATCCGAAATGAGGGCAAAAAGCACAGCAGAAGCTCTGAAACCTAACATCTCTTCCAAAATAAAACTGTTTCCAAAAGGTTTCGGCGAATCGGTACTGCTTTTCGATAACAAATATCCCGAAGGT
>JBAYGQ010000498.1:0-2817 GCA_041666585.1 Bacteroidota bacterium | reverse complement strand
TCCGTTAAAGAATGAATCGTCACCCTGAAACGCAAGATTCCAAGTCAAACCGGCATCTGTACTTTTGTATATACTTCCTGTACTGTTTACTTCTGCAAGCAGGTAAAGTATATCGGGTTTCGAAGGAGCCGCCTGAACGGAAATTCTGCCTATACCCGAAGGTAAACCGGCAGAGCGTTTATTAATTGTTGTACCTCCGTCGCCTGAATAATAAACACCGTCGTTCATAACTCCGAAAAACACACGATTTTCATCAGTTGGGTCAATTGTAACATCTGTAATATTTAATGCAGACTTTTGTTCCCATGTTGCTCCTGCATCAGAAGATTTATAGAGACCTTCTCCTGTATAAGCACCGCCTGCATAAATAATATTCGAATTTTTAGGATGAACGATAACCTTTGAAAAAGTTCCGACAGTTGTCAGTCCTATTACTTTCCAAGTAACTCCCGCATCTGTAGATTTAAACATACCGGCGCCGAGATAAATAGGAGTGCCGCCGCTTTTTCCGCCGCCTGCACTACTGACGGCTTCACCGGTTCCTGCATAAATAATATTCTGATTATTAGGGTCAACGGCTATAGAACCGAAAGCTATTCCGTTTTCATTGTCGAAAATAGGTTCCCAGTTCAATCCCGCATCTGTAGTTTTCCAGATACCTCCTGCAGCGGCACCGGCATAAACTACACCGTCAGTCACAGGGTCAAATGCGATGCTTTTTATTCTGCCGCCTACCGTATATGGTCCGATTGGACGCCAGACAGGTTGCTGGGCAAGCATTACAGCTTTCTGACTTTTCGAGTGAATCATACTTTCCATTTGTCTGATAGCTTCAATCCTTGAACCATCGGGAACTTTGTCAAACGGATAAGCACGACGGCGCATAAATTCATCAATGCGAACCATCGGCTTTTTCATTTTCTTTTGTTCCTGCTGTTCTTCAGTAGTAAGGTATGGTTTATATTTGCTTGGCGACAAAGCCTGCGAATATAAATCCGGTAAGCTGATAGCCAGCATTATCAATAATATGATAATTTTTTTCATTGTCTCTCCAAAGTTAATCTATTTAGTGTGTTATTTATTTCAATTTATAAAGTGAAATTTTAAAATCCCGCTACCCTCAGGGGGTTGATATCCATTAGGTGTAAATGAAAAAGCATTTCAATCAAAAGCACCCGAAGATAACGGGAAATTTTTCTTTAAAATTGATTTTTCCAACAAATATTATTTATGTCAAATTTCTGCAACTAAAATAATACTAAAAAAAATCAGAAAATACAAGAAGTTTCTTTTTATACTAATTAACACCTTAGTTTATAAAAGGGTGCAATCCTAAAATAATTATGAATTATAAATTATGAATTATTTTTTTTAAAAAATCCGTGTAATCTGTGATTCAGACAATCTTCTCTCTTCAAATCAAGTTAATCCTCTAATCCTTTAAATCATGGTTCAGACAAAATTAACTGACTAACAGCAAAAAATTCTTGATGAAATCATCAATATCACCGTCCATCACAGCCTGAATATCCGTTCGTTTGAATTCAGTCCTATGGTCATTAACCATTGTGTAAGGTTGGAAAGTGTAAGAGCGAATCTGACTTCCCCACTCTATTTTCTTTTTTGCACCTTCTATAACTGCTTTCTCGGCTTCTTCTTCCTCAAGTTTCTTTTGATACAAGCGGGATTTCAGCATTTTCATCGCACGCTCTCTGTTCTGAAACTGAGAACGTTCCTGCTGGCAGGCAACAATAATTCCCGATGGGATGTGCCGCAAACGCACGGCAGTTTCTACTTTATTAACGTTCTGCCCGCCTTTGCCTCCCGAACGGAAAGTATCCATTTCCACATCAGCGGGATTAACCTCAATCTCAACATCATCTTCAATTTCGGGATACACATAAACTGAGGCAAACGAAGTATGTCTGCGTGCATTCGAATCGAAAGGCGAAATCCTGACAAGCCTGTGGACACCGTTTTCAGACTTCAGATAACCGAATGCAAACTTGCCTACGATTTCCAGAGTTACGGATTTTACTCCTGCAACGTCGCCGTCAAGCTGGTCTGCAAGATATACTTTGTAGTTGTGCCGCTCACCCCAGCGAGTGTACATACGCATAAGCATCTCCGCCCAATCCTGAGCTTCGGTGCCGCCTGCGCCTGAGTGAATTGTAAGAATCGCATTGCACGAATCATTTCTGGCTGAGAGCAAATGCCTTATTTCAAGCTCGTCAAGTTCTTTCCTGACAAACTGAATTTCTGCATTCAACTCGGGTTCCATCCCTTCGTCCTTTGCTTCTTCGGATAGTTCAAGCAAAGCATTAACGTCTGCAATTTTTGCTTTTGCAACATTCCAGATTTCAATCCATTCTTTCAGATTCGATGCGGTTTGCATCAGCTTTTGAGCTGAGGAGGGGTCATCCCAGAATCCTTCACCCTGGCTTATAGTTTGAATTTTCTCGTACTCGAATTTCTTTGAATCAATGTCAAAGAAACCTCCCTAATTTCTCGGTTCTATCGGATAATTCCTGTATTTCGGTTCTTTGCGGTTCAAACATTTTAAAACTCCGTTACATAAATAAAAATGCAAATTATCTCATTTTTTAGAATTAGACAATTGTATTTACGATAGTTCCGTTTTTTTTATTAAATTGCTATGTTGATTTTTCATTTTTATTACTATAAATTGAAGAAGGATTCTGAACCAAGTTCAGAATGAACTGTGTTAATATGCAAATTTTTTTACATAATTATTATCAAAAACTTCGTTCTTTGAAATTACAGCATAAATTTGTCTAATTAGTTTATTGACAACGG
>JBAYGQ010000497.1:0-2821 GCA_041666585.1 Bacteroidota bacterium | reverse complement strand
GCATATTTTACATATTTTTTTCCCCATAAATTTATTCTTAAAATAAATAATTTTATTTAATTTCAGTAAAAAATTTATTTATTCTTACGGTCCAATATAAAAGTCCAGCGAAAATAAGCGATGGCAGGTAGGTTTGAAAAAATAATTCAAGCAAAGTTAAATCGGTTATTTGCCATTTTATATGAAACCATAGCGCAAATAGATAGCCGAATTCTTTGCCATAAATAGGCCGGAATGTATAATAAATTCCGAATACAAATAACAATAGCAGAAGACCGGATAACAAATAAGCAAAGATTTTAAAAAAGATATTAAGTGCTTTTAAATTTATATTTTTTTTGATTCTTAAAAGATAGAATAAAGAAATTGGAACGAAAAATAATAAAGTCAAAAATAAATAAAAATAATAAATTTCATAACCGATTAAAACATCGAACTTATTGCTTATTGAACCTAATAAATAAAAGAGCGCCGATATTAACAGAAGAAGCAAGGTTTGTTTTAATAAAATTTTGTTTTGGCTTGGCATAGATTTAAATATTTTTTATAATTATCAAACCGGCTATATAAGTAAAGATTGGTTTTATAAATATTAGAAATAAATTTCCTGATTTAGCTAGATAGCCAATAAATTCCTTCTGATAAGATATTTCTTCTGGCGGGCTTTGCGGAAAATAATTAACATTGATAATCCATTCAAGTTGATTGTAAATTATTATAATCCAAATAAAAACAAAAATTGATAGAATAATTGTTAAAATTAGTTTGGGTTTACGAAAAAGATAAAACCTAAAAAATGAAATAAAATAACCTCGAATAAATTTAATATTCATAGATTTGATTTTATAGAGTTTCTAACAAATTTAATAAATTTCGGAAATCTCAATAATGCCGTTCTTTAAATTCAATAAATTAAGTGTTATTCTTGAGTGTTTATTTCCGCTCCAGTCTTTGAATTTATCATGATCTATTTCCCCATATTTAGAGAACAACAAATTTTTTAAAGATGCTACAACATTCTCGGAGTGGTATTTAATTATTATTTCATTAAGTTTATATTTCAGAATTGACTCTATTAACTCTTTGGTATCTTTAGGAATTCTCAGCCGATTATAACGAGGCGCGCCTTTTGAGCCTGTGCTATTTATGAATGCAGTAAAAATATTTTCATTTATCATATTTTAAGTATTAGTTAATCTAACTTTAGCTAATTTAGTGTAATTATAGCATAAATTATGATTTTGTCAACTACAAAATCGGGGGATTGACATGCTATTTGTGATTAATGTTAGCTAAATATTAATTTTTATGTTAACTATTGACATGTGTATTAACATATGTTAATATAATTATATATAACAGATGGAGTTAACATAAAATATATGACAAAATTAAATAAAAAAACGCACTACACGGTTAAAGAAATAGCGGACATTTTAGGTATTAGTCGGATTGCTGTATTTAATAAGATAAAAAATAAACAGATAAGGGCCGAGATGGTCGGCAAGACTTACATAGTAGATGCAAATGAATTAAGAGGAATTTTCGCTAATGAATTAGACAATAAACAGAAAGAAAAAATTGAAGAAAGCGTTGCCAGATTTGTTAAAGAATATGGCCAAACTTTAAAATTATTAGGCCTAGAGTAAATATGTCTAATATAAAAGGAATAACAATTGAAGAGATTAAATATATAGCGCGCGAATTAGCTATCAAGACTATGAATTGGGACGAGCCGATTCCCGAATTTGAAACCAGATACCCGAACGCCCTGGAAAGTTGTATCGCCGTGCCATTTATGAAGTTTGATAAGAAGTTTTTATACAAAGGGCTGGTGGGAAAAGCGGCCATATTATTTTATTTACTGATAAAAAATCATCCATTTCAGAATGGCAATAAAAGAATGGCAGTAACCTCATTGTTTGTCTTTTTGTACATTAAAAATAATAAATGGCTGGAAGTAGATACGAAAGTGTTATATAGAACCGCGGTGTGGGTGGCAGAAAGCCCGGCAGAGGCGAAAGATGAAGTGGTTGGGTATTTGATCAAGTTTATAAATAGGTATTTAGTCGATGGGTTACTTATTAAATAATCAATTTGAGATAATCGTAAAATACTAAAAAGTTTTTTAATCCTCTTTGTTTTTGAATACCCCTTGTCCAAAAACACCCCACCAAATTTTGGAGGGGTGTTTTTTATGTGAAGAAAAATAGTTTAAATTCTTTCTGCCGCGCCCGCAACGCTTCGCCCTGGCCGCCTCGCCTTGCTTGGCTGGCGGGCTGACTTGCGAGGCGGGCGGGGATTCCCTCCGCCAGCTGGCGGATACGCTGGAATGACGAATAGGGAAGTGGATTACGGGCAGGAGGTTGAAATGATAAATGCAATCCCCCTAACCCCCTTTATCAGGGGGGCAAGACCTCACCCTACCCTCTCCTTCGTAAGGAGAGGGGATAAACCCCCTTAATCCCCCTTTGCGTAAGGGGGACAAATTCCTTATCTTCTGAACCCACCTCTTCGTTCTGGCCGGGCGCCGCGATCGCCGCCGCCGAAGGACGGGCGTCCGCCACCGAAAGAGCCCATCTCCTGCTTGCCTTTGCCGTCTTTCCAAAGATGCTCGTTTTCCGGCAGGCCTTTAAGAGTTAAGTTGACCCGGCCCATCTCATCTATCTCAATGACTTTGGCCGTAACTTCGTCACCGACATTAATAAAGTCTTCGGGGCGACCGACGCGGTACGGGGCCAGTTCGGAGACATGCGCCATGCCGTCTTTATTCGGCGTTAGCTGGATAAAGGCGCCGAAGTCCATTAGGCGGACAACCTTG
>JBAYGQ010000496.1:0-2829 GCA_041666585.1 Bacteroidota bacterium | reverse complement strand
GTTTGCTAAATCAGGATGGTCGCCCTTGAAGATGCGTCTTCTCATTTCCAAAGCTTCTTTGAATAGCGGCTCAGCTTCCTTGAAATTACCCTTGTCTTCGTAGAAATAAGCCATGTCGTTGATGGAAGCTGCTAAATCAGGATGGTCACCTATGAAAAGTGTTCTGCACAACTTAAGGTTAATTTCCTGATAAAAAACAGCGGAATCTAATTTACCTTTATTATAAAATATCTCAGAAGTAAAACCAAGAGTTGATACATAATTGGTATCCAACTTGCTAAATTCTGTTTCTGCTTTAGGTAATGCTTTTTGTGCCCATTTAAGTGCAGTTGCAAAGTCATTCTTTTCCTGATAGAACTTTGTGCTGTCCATCATCTGCTGCCAGGTCTGGGCGGAGGAAGTGAAGAATGAAAAACTTAAAGTGAAAAGGGAAAATAATAAAAGGATAAAGATTTTTTTCATGTAATCTCCATTTATTTATTTATTTCTACAAATCTATTTCTTCACCTGAAGAGAGACCCTGAAACAAGTTCAGGGTGACATTTGCATATTCTTTTCATTCCCTGAAGAGAGATCCTAAAACTAGTTCAGGGTGACAATTCGTTTTTTACACTTTTCTTTATTTATTATTTATACCATCATTGTTTTTTGATAATCGCTACCGACAAAGCCCCGCTGACAGTATTTGCTTGTCATGAATTCTGCAGAATGCCGGGCTTGAATTTCCAATGCTTCTGTATAGTTCACAGAACAACTGTTGCGAATACTTTCAAAAATTGCAGTCCTTGCGGAGTTAGTAGCAATATCTTCGGTAGATGCAATTCCACTAATATCCGCAGGTAATCCTTTTAAAACACCTTCTTCAAATTTTCGTTTTGGTAAATAGTTTTCACCTTCGCTTGCCAGATTCCAAGCTTTGTTCAAAGACTCCTCGATTGTTCCGGCGAAATCAACAAGCCATCCTATTGAATCTTTTGCTTTGACAAATTTACCTCCGAGCAAAAGTTTAATAATTTTTTGCCAGTCTTCACTTTTTGCTTTTCTGAATGTCCAGTGGCATAATTCCATCCCCGGTACAACAGGTAAAGTAACTTCAGGAGCACCGAGAAGAGCATCATTTGTAGAAACAATGTAGTGGCAATGCAAAAGAAGCTCGAGCATACCACCCAGACACCTTTTTCCGTTAATAAAAGCAACAGAGTTGCGGAATTCAATATGGAAGCGGCGAGCGGTTTTAGACCAGTTCAGAGAAAGATTGTAGCCTTCCTCTGCATTATTCAGAGCGGGATAAAATTCACTTGTATCAGCTCCTACTAATTGAGTTGCGAGATGGAAATCACCTGTTAGAATAACTTTATCTATACCTTCTGCTTTCAACCAGTCAATTGCACGGTTCAGTTCTTCGTTAACTTCGTGATTGTAGCTTTCACGTGAAATTGTTATTACTCCGACTTTGCCGTCATGCTCGGCATTGACGTAAAGTTGCTGCCAGTCTTTATCATTCAGATGTCCGAAAGTATCGGGATACCATGCACTTTTTGCGGCTTCGGGATGAACTTTATGATAAGCTTCAACTGTTTTAATTACTTTATCTGCTCCGAAAGAACGAATTAAAGTTAATACTCCTTTTCTGAATTGGGCGCATTGTTCACCAATAGCATTCATTGAAGAAAGATGGGATCTGTTTTCATGCAATAGTAAAGAAGTCATCTGGAAAAGTGAACCGAAAATCCAGGTTTCGAATTCATCATAATCATCCATTGAACGATTAATTACAGGACGCAGATGATTCAGCGGATACCAATTCATTCCGCTGTCCTTGTGTTCAACAAGAGTTTGAGCGGGAGTGTATAAATCCCCGTAATGTTTACTAAGATGATGCAGACAAGACCATGTCAGGAAATTTGCTCCCTTAGCACCGATTACGTCATGAGCCCTGAAAGGATTCGGTCCCAAATATTTGCGAACATATTTATCAATTTTCCAGAACGGTGTATTCGTTGCTTCATGATATCTTAAACTTGCCAGAGTCAGACCGCAAAATAGAACATCGAGCACAAAAGCCCAGTTGTCCGTCATTTCCATTGGAATCATACCTAAAGACCAGAAAAGTTTTGTAATGTCCGAAGGCTCTTTTTCTATCATTTCCCAGATTTTATTTATCTGATGGGGAAATGCAGGATGTGCTATTCCTACACCGAGTTCCGACATAGGAAATCCTGAAGTTACAGACCTTATTTCAATTCCCGGAAACGAATCGGTAAATAATTTATAATGGGATTTTTTAAGTTCTAAAATCTCGGGAACAGCTTCTAAAAGGAATCTTGGATTGAATGTTTTAAGATGTCTGGGCAAGCTTTTCCCGTCATAATTAAATTGAACAATATTTGACATAATCTCATCAGCCTGCTTTTTACCGAAAGATTCGGCAAGACCTGAATACTGGAAGCTTAATCCGTCGGATGCACCACCCATATCCAATCCTATCAGCGGTACACCGAATTCCATAAGCCTGACACCGAGCTGCATCATCTTTCCTGCTCCGACAATACCCTTTGCACCTGAAATTACAATAGAGCCGCGGTTATTTGCATCACCGAAAATCTTATCAACAAGACTACCCGCATTCACAGGCATTTTTCCGTTTTGAAAGATTTCAGTAACTGTACCCAGACCGATTGTTTCGAGTGTTGATTTTCTCATAGACTTTATCATTAGACTAATCCTCCTTCCGTAACTTTAAATATAGCGGCAATTCCAACATCTCCTGCGGCACAGCCAAATACCAGAACATATCCGCCTCCCAGTTCGACAGCTTCTTCGAGAGCT
>JBAYGQ010000495.1:0-2833 GCA_041666585.1 Bacteroidota bacterium | reverse complement strand
CATTCAAATAACCGGCCGAAATTATAGGGTCTATCGAAAATATTTTTAAAATTGAAGCTAACATCAAAGGATAGAGCGGTGGCTGAAGAACATAGTAAAATCCGTCAAATGTAACAAAACCTCCGCCTTCTGTCAAGCTTCGTGCAACCGCAATATATGCGACAGAGTCAGGCAAAATACCGACGCCGTGACGATTTGTAAGGTAAAAGATAAAACCTGCCCCGATAAAACCTAATATTCCAAGAGCTATTTGTTTAAAAATATTTCTGTTTTTTATTTGCACGATAAAGGTGATCTATTTTCAATCGGTGTATTATGTTTACTATTCTATTAATTCAGCATTCATTTTTTCTTCATCTCTTCCAGTATTTTTAAAATTTTATCCAATTTATCAATTTCAATTTTGTTTAATTGTTTTTGAATCGCTTCAATTTCACTTTTCGAATCCAGATTAGTCTCGTAATCATCTAGTGCCTGAATTCTATCTCTTTCACTCTGACGATTTTGAGCCATCATAATTATTGGTGCGGCATAAGCAGCTTGAGTCGAAAATAAAAGATTCAAAAGGATAAACGGATAGACATCCCAATGATGTACAAAACCAACAATATTGAGTCCCATCCAAATTATAACCAGAAAAGTCTGTAAAATTATAAATCTCCATGAACCCATTCCGCTTGCTACTTTATCGGCTATACGTTGTCCGAAACTCAACGAACCGGTGTGTTTATCGTGCCATGTTTTAGTTTTTTTCATATTTCTTCATTCCAATTTTATTAAAATAGCATAGACAAAACAAAATCAATAAATATTGTATTTATTTTTGAGTATCAAGCCATTCCAATAATTCCTTAATACTGCCGGTGGCAAGTGCTATACACATGTCAGCCGCTCCATAATATAAATTGATTGTATCTCCGTCAGGAGCAATTGTCAAACCGCAGGGGAAGACTACTTTGTTAACGTCACCTTCTTCTTCATAAGGTTCCTGTGGTCCAAATATCCATTCGTTGCTTCGTTTAAGACATAATTCCGGTTTTTCCAAATCAAATAATGCCAGCCCAAGCCTGTAAATACATCCGGCAGAATTTTGTTTCACACCATGGTAAATCATTAGCCAGCCCTGAGGAGTTTCGATTGGCGGCGGAGAGAGCCCTATTTTATTAGCATCCCACCAACCGCCGCGTCGTGCTTGCATTATCATTTTGTGGCTACCCCAATGGCGTAAATCCGGTGAAAAAGATAGCCAGATGTGTGCCCTCGGAGAACTCACGGGACGATGCATCAAAGCCCAGTTACCGCCTATTCGGTGTGGAAGCAAAGCGGCATCTTTATCTTCAGGTGACATTATGATACCAAAGCGTTCGAACTTAAGAAAATCTTCAGTAAAAGCCAGTGCTACTCCAGGTCCGTCACGCGTATATGCGGTATATACAACTGCATATTTAGATAATTCAGGAATGAATGTTATACGCGGGTCTTCAATACCCCAGATTTCTTCAGGATAATTCTCAGGGTCAGGTAACATAGTCGGTTCTGAGTCTATTAACCAGCCATCTACACCGTTTGCTGAACGTGCGGCGCAGAGATGGGACTGTCCGTTTCTGTCTTCAACACGACATAAAAGTAAAGTTGTACCGTCCTGCAGAATAGTGGCACCGGGATTAAAAACACTGTTTATCGGATAGGTCCAGTTAGCCGCAGTAAGTATCGGATTCAGTTTGTGACGTTTAAAAAGTTCCGGATATTGATTGTTCACTTTGTTTCTTTCTCTAATGATAAAATTGAATTTTCTGTTAATCTCAATTCGAGCAAAGCTTGAAGAAATGCGAGTGTTGATTCCGCTCCCTGATTTTCATTCAAACGGTCGGAATGTAAACCATCCCTGCAACCACCGGATATAGGATCATATACGGAAAGATTCAAATCGTTGCGTCCGAGAAACCATTCGAAGGCTCGCCGAGCTTCCTTCCGCCATTTTTTGTCACCTGTAATTCTGAATGCTTCAAGGCAGGCCGATACCATAGTTTGAGCCTCCACAGGCTGTTGGTCGAATCTTGCACGTACCCCGTTCTTCGGATAAAATCCGTTTGAACCGATTGACACAAAATGTCCACCGACAGAGTCTGCCCTCTGTAAATCGGCTAACCAGCTTAGAGCTTCTAATCCGGTTGCAATCATTTCATTATTTTGAATTGAATTGCCGCTAATGAGCAAAGCATGAGGTAAAGCGGCGTTGCAATAACTCAGACTATTTTCGAACCAACGCCAATCTTCAGTGCGGTTCTTTTTATACAATTTCATTAAACGTGATGCTAATTCCAATCGAACCTGACTGACCTTGCTGTCGCCTGCAAACCTTTGTGCATACTCGAAAATACCCATTAAGGTAAAAGACCATGCACGTGGACTTGTCATACCGACAACTGCCGGTAAAGCCTGCTCGAAAAGCCGTCCCGCAATACTTTGGAGAGAAGGCATTTTCGTTCTTCCCAATACGGTTCCTAATGCCCATATTGTTCTGCCGTGGCTGTCATCTGAACCGCTCTGTTCTAACCAATGCCTTTGATAAGCAAGAAAGTTTCTGAAGCGTCCGTTTTCTGTATTAAATGCAAACAAAATGAAAGCAAGATAACGTGTAGCTAATCTTGTTGATTCTCCATTAAGTATTGATTCCAAAAGAATACTTACTATCAGAGCTCGGGAGTTGTCGTCTATAGTATATCCTTCTTCATAATTAGGTACAGTAAAAATAGCATGTTGCAGCATACCCGTATTATCCGACATCCTCAATAAGTGGTCAAGTTTGAGTGGAGGAAGTTCGCCGGACCTT
>JBAYGQ010000494.1:0-2837 GCA_041666585.1 Bacteroidota bacterium | reverse complement strand
TTAATTTTGTTGTTCTGTTTTGGGGCTCATAGCTCAGTTTGGTCTAGAGCGCTTCGTTGACACCGAAGAGGTCACAGGTTCGAATCCCGTTGGGCCCACAGAAATGCCACAACCCTTGTAAAATCAAATAGTTACAAGGGTTTTTTATTATTTTCCCGAATAATTTGCATACATGACCAATCTTCTGAAAATCAGAATGCATTCAATTTTATTATATTATCAAAATTATCTCCTTCAGAAAATGAATAAATTCTGTATTTTATCCAATGTTCAATTAATTTTCTGTCTTTATAAAATCTTTATAAACTAATCACTCTTCTTAATTTCATACTTATACAAACACCGATAATTTTGTATCGAATGTTTTTGTAAAATATAAACAGGTTCTATAAATGCTGATAGCTTTAACTATACTTTCAGTCCTAATCTTAGGATATTTGTTCTATTCCCTTGTCAAACCCGAAAAGTTTTAGGAGACCGAAATGAAATGGTATGACTATATACAGATTTTTATTTTTCTTGGGATTTTAATTGCACTGACAAAACCGCTCGGTCTATATATTTATAAAATTGTTGAAGGAAAGTCAGGTTTTAGCTTAATTAATAGAATTGAAAAGACAATTTTTAGGCTGATTGGTGTTGACAGCGATACTTCGATGAACTGGAAAACTTATCTCTTTTCGTTATTAATTTTTAATGCTATGGGATTTGGGATGGTTTTCCTTCTCCAACTTTTGCAGTCTCATTTGCCCCTGAATCCTCAGCATCTGCCAAATGTCGAACCTACTCTTGCTTTCAATACCGCTGTTAGTTTTATGACTAATACAAATTGGCAGTCTTATGCAGGAGAAACAACTCTTTCATATTTTGTACAAATGTTGGGGCTTTCTGTTCAAAATTTTGTTTCGGCGGCGACAGGAATAGCCGTTTTCCTTGCCTTCGCCCGTGGATTAAAAAATAAAATGAGTGATAATCTCGGTAATTTCTGGGTTGATATAACACGCTCGACTCTTTTTATCCTTCTGCCATTGAGTATTATTTTGGCGATTATCTTAATTTCACAAGGTGTGGTACAGAATTTCAATCAATACACAGAAATTACTACGATTGAAGGCGTCAAACAAATTATTCCAACCGGTCCTGCGGCATCGCAGATTGCTATAAAACAACTTGGGACAAACGGCGGTGGTTTTTTCAATGCAAATTCATCCTTCCCGTTTGAAAATCCTACACCAATCTCGAATTTTCTTCAGGTTTTCTCAATTTTATTAATCCCTGCGGCGCTTACTTATACTTACGGGAAAATAATCGGCTCTACAAAACAGGGCTGGACTATCTTTTCAGTGATGCTGGTACTTTTGGTAATCGGACTTTCTGTATCATTATTTTCAGAATACTCAATGAACCACAGTCTCGGTATTGCCGGAAATATGGAAGGGAAAGAAACACGTTTCGGAATCACTAACAGCGTTATCTGGTCAACAGCAACAACTGCGGCGTCAAACGGCTCTGTAAACGCTATGCATGATTCACTTATGCCGCTTTCAGGTATGGTGGCTATGCTCAATATGATGCTCGGTGAAATAATCTTCGGTGGAGTAGGTGCGGGGCTTTACGGTATGCTCATTTTTGTTATTCTAACTGTATTTATAGCAGGCCTGATGATAGGACGAACTCCGGAATATCTCGGTAAAAAGATACAGGCGAAAGAAGTACAGATGGCAATACTGGCGGTAATCGCTCCGAGCCTTGTCATACTTGTGTTTTCGGCTGTTGCCGTTTCACTTCCACAAGGTTTAAGCAGTATGCTGGCGTTCGGTGCTCACGGCTTTTCGGAGGTTCTCTATGCTTTCAGTTCGGCAGCAGGGAACAACGGCTCGGCATTCGCAGGTCTTAACGCAAACACTCCTTTTTATAATATAATGCTTGGAATCGGTATGCTGATAGGACGGTTTGCAATAATCATACCTGTAATGGTTATTTCGGGAAACTTGTCAAAAAAGAACATTACACCCAATTCAAGCGGCACATTTCAGACAGATAACTTTTTATTTGCCTTTCTCTTGATAGCTGTAATTCTAATTGTAGGAGCCTTGACATTTCTACCGGCATTGTCATTGGGACCGATTGTAGAACATTTAATGATGATTTTAAAATAATTCACATATATATAAAATGAAAAAAGAAACAAAAACTTTCGATAAAAAACTGATTCTGCCTGCAATTAAGGATTCTTTTTTGAAACTCAATCCGAAACTGCAAATCAAGAATCCTGTTATGTTCATTGTGTTTCTCGGAGCAATTATCACTTCCTATATTACAATAACTGCGTTCAGTATTTTCAATATTCAAATTGCAATCTGGCTCTGGTTTACAGTTTTATTTGCAAATTTCTCGGAAGCAGTAGCTGAAGGCAGAGGTAAAGCACAGGCTGAAACTCTTAAAAAAATGAGAACTAATACTTATGCAAGACTGCTCATAAAAAACGAAGAAAAAAAAGTTCTCTCAAGTGAATTAAAAGTAGCTGATTTAGTTGTTTGCGAAACCGGAGATATGATTCCGGCTGACGGTGAAGTTATCGAAGGAATCGCCAGCGTTGATGAATCAGCTATTACTGGCGAATCCGCTCCGGTTATCCGTGAAAGCGGCGGCGACAGAAGTGCAGTTACAGGCGGTACCAAAGTAATAAGCGATAAAATAATAATAAAAATTACATCTGAGCAGGGAGATTCATTCTTAGATAAAATGATTGCTTTGGTAGAAGGAGCTAAAAGACAGAAAACACCTAACGAAATAGCTCTTACAATTCTTTTAAGCGGTATGACGATTATCTTTTT
>JBAYGQ010000493.1:0-2840 GCA_041666585.1 Bacteroidota bacterium | reverse complement strand
ATAAAGAAGAGCTATTATAAAAAACATATTTGCTATGTCTCGTATAGCTGACCACCCTTTTGTAACAAAACCATTACTGTAAGAATCACTATTGGTGGAATAATATATAAAAAAATCAAGAAATTTAGCTGCCAATTCTCCTACTTTTGCTGATAATGAAAAGAATACATAAACAAAATTAGCGATACACCCAGACATAGTAAATTTTGTAATACTACAATCAAAATCAAACAGTTGTTTTGTTATAGAATCTGCTTGAGAGACAGAGGTGTCTCCAATAGCTGAACCCGTTTTAGTTGTAGTAAATGAAACATCGTTACCAAAATTAAAGTATTTTGTGTCATTAGAAGGAAATATTGGAATGGCACCATTGTTAACAAGAAATTTAGTATTTGGCTGAAAAAATAGTTTTGCAGTATAGTTTTTTTCAGATGAAAGTCCAGAAACAGTTCTTTCTATTGTAATTTCTGTTGGTGGATAATAAACGCTTTCCTTGAAAAATCCTTTTGTTGATTGCGCTTGTTCTAATATAAAAGGTGTTAAATCAAAATGAGAAACATATTTATTACTTTCATCGAATACCGCCAAAAAAATTCCATTCGGATTTACTCGTGGTGCCAAATCAAGTACTAAGCCCATTTGGTCAAAATAATAAACATTTTGCCAGTCTTCTTGTGTTTTTTCTGCTCTTATATTTATAATAAAACTAGCTTTAGTGTCCGTTGAATTTTTCCACACCAGAAAACTATTTTTTAGAGTTTCTTCTCGGCTAATTGCCGCCAAAACTTTATTTGTTTTTACTTCTACCGCTAAATTATTTTCTTTTTGATTTAATACTGGAGAAATTGGCAACAGAAAAATCCCTGCCATAATTACTGATATTAAAATTTTTGACAAAGGCTTTTTCATTTTAATTCTTACTAAAACCTAGAACCTAAAAACTAAAACCTAATTTTATTTCTGAAAATAATATTCATAATAATATTTATTTCTCAAAACATCGGTAATTTTTTGAATATTTACGATTCTTGAATCGTAATATTCATACACAGTCAATATACCATTAACAACATATAGCTGATAAGCGGCAATGTCCGGCTCGCTTACGCGTATTTCTTTTCCACTACTATTAACGTAACCAAATGTTTTTGCTAACAGGTCTGATAAATTCCAAGCGAAAGTTTGTAAGTTGGCACCTTCTTTATATCCATAAGTTCTTGCTAGTTCTGGGTTGGCTATTATTTGTCTTGTAAATACGGTTTCAATGCCTTCATGATATCTTACTATTGCATCTGATGGTGGAGTGGCTATCTGTCCCAAAACTAGATTACTAGGATTTTCTATATTCGTTTCTACGGTCTCTATTTCAGTTTCCATTCCAACTTCAATGTTTAAACCACTTGTGCCATTGCAATTTATATCTGAATTTGTATTAGTACAACTATTTGTATATCCAACACCAACACCAATAGTTCCTCCGTTTAGTATATTATTACTATCTGTAGTAAAAGTTGAAACACTTCCATGTATTGTGATACTTGATCTTTTTATTACAGCTTTAAATTGATAATTAGTATTAGGAGAAAGTCCTGTTAATAAATAACTAATATTTCCAGCTTTTCCACTAACATGTTGTTTTAAATCAAGTTTTTGAGTTTGCCACACACTTCCCTTTTTTAATAGAAAATAAGTTTCAGTTGTATCACTTGAAGGCGTTGAATTATAAGACCCATTCAAATACGCTGAAGTAGAATTTACAACGAAAGCCCTGTTTGTAGTAATAGAAAGATTTTTATTAGAGTTAGAAGTGGAAGGTGTGATATTTGTTGTAAATGATTGAACTCCACCATATGTTGGTAATTTTTCATTGGTTGAATTAACAATACAATAATAATATGTTGTATTTGGTAAAAGACCAGCAACTGTTGAACTAACTGTTAGTGGAGTTTTTCCAGAAACCACTACTTCATTTGTTGCTTTCATTCTTGAACCATAAAGATCATTACAAAAAATAGGAGGTTTTTCTAACGGTGAGTAACGGAAATATACATCAGTTTCAATACCTCTAGGATTTAGTGACCCCTGTAATCTTGCTCCCGTATCTGTTATTTCTAATGCATTATTAGTTAATAAATTTGAAGAAGTATTAATATTACATTTATAAAATGAACAATTAGGAGCTGTTGTTTCTGTTTCTGTAGTAATTATTCCATTAGGACAATATCCCTCTAAAGATACCTTTGGAAGACAAGCAATACTAGTAATACCAGTGTCTTTCCATTCGCATATTACAATGTCGTTATCACGAAAATATGGTGTATTTGTACATAGTGTTTCGTCGACACGATCTTTACAGGGCGTATTATTATCTCCTGTTTTTCCTTCGTCATATGAAAGAGTTCCACCATCTGAACAAATGTAATTTTTTGTTACATAACTTTGTGAATGAACAGCGTAATTCAAACTAAAAAATAAAACAAAAATAAAAATACATAATATTGAATATTTATATAAATTTATAATTATTTTTTCATTTTTTAGTTTAATCATTTTAGAAATTTTATTTTGAACTTTTTTATTAATCAGAATTCACTTTTTAATAAACACCAATCATACTTTCGAATATACCTGTTTTAGTTTTTGGATCAAACCCAACTGAGGAAGATGCACCATTTTGAACTGGAATTATATCGCTTATTTTTAAACAACCTCCAAACCATTGTGTATATGTTGTACAACCGTGATCTTTTACACTTTCCCCTCCACGACTGTCAAACCAAACCCAACTAAGAAAACCAGGACCTAGTGTATTAACATAATCATCTGCAGGCATAGTATTT
>JBAYGQ010000492.1:0-2840 GCA_041666585.1 Bacteroidota bacterium | reverse complement strand
CAATCAATCCGGTTGGCTGGAGGTTTTCATTGCGGAGAGAAGCCATGGAAATCCCGACCGGAATTGATTTGCCGGAGCTGGTAATTATAGTTGCTTCGTTGTTAATTCTTATATCGTATTTATGTAAAATTGAATGGATTTGGAGTTGAATTTTTTCGATATCATTGGGTTTAATAAATTTCAAAAAAGATTTACCGAGCAGCTCATCACGATGGTACTCATATAAAGTGGTAATTGCAGGATTGATTTCAAGTATGGAACCGGAAACATCCATCAGAACTATACCGTCTGGAGCTGTGCTGAACAGCGTTCTGAATCTGGATTCGCTGTTACGCAGGGTGTCTTCGGCTAATTTTGATTCTGTAATATCGCGGTCAATAGCAGAAACACCGATTTTTTTTCCCGTTGCATCAACGAAAGGACAGATGTTAACAGACACAAAAATTCTTTTGCCGTCTTTACGGATTCTGATGCTTTCGAATCTTTCAATTTGTTGTTTTCGGATTACTTTGTCAATTATTTGTAGAAGCTTGTCTCTTTCTTCTATTGGGAGTATTTTGAATATTGAAGTACCTACAAGTTCGGAGGCAGAATAGCCATAAATTTTTTCTGCTCCAAGGTTCCAAGTAAGGATTGTGCCTCCGAAAGCCATACCATATATTGCATCTTCCGTAGATTCGACAATAGAAGCAAGCAGATTCCAAGTGTGTTCGATTCTCAGCCGTTCCGAAACATTCCTTGCAATAGCAATAGCACCGAAAACAGAACCGTCGCTTGATTTAAGAGGTACTCCTATACCTTCCCAATAGCTGTCTCCTTCAACGCCATACATAGCCGGTTGAAACTTAATACCCTTTTCAATTTTTCCGGTTTCAATAGCAAGCATACAGTAATAGTCAATAAACGGCTCGTCAAGAATTGAGAATGCGAAGTCGAAGGATTTGCCGATAGCATTAGGATTTTTGCTTAGAGCTTCTTTATTAGCCCAAAGGATACGTGCGTTATTATCAACCTGCACAATCATATCGGGAACACCGTCAAGAACAGCCTGTAACTGGGCGCGGTTTCTCTGCATTTTCAATTCTGTGATTTTTTTCCCCTGAGTTTCCGTTCGTAATTCAGTATAACGTCTGTAGGAAAATACAATCAAACCGACAGAAATAACAATTAAAATAAAAAATATTGCTGAATCCTGACGGTCTTCTAAAGGTTTAAGAATTTGTTCCAGAATCGAAATACTGTCTGATAAAACAAAGAACAGATAAGTTAGAATACATACTAAAATAATGATTAATAAATCGCGAAAAGCGCGGTTTGTATTCCAGATTTCAGAAAAATATTTGATTATACTTTTCACGATTTTTTATCTGATAGTCTTAAAAAAGATTAAATTACAAATAAAATCCCACGGTTAAAAAAAAATCTCCTGAAAATATAAATATTATACAGGAGATTATAAAAATAATAATCAAAAATTAATGAACTTGTCTTACAATTCTGAATCCGAGGTCAAAGTTTCCTGAGGTTTGGCTTAAGGCTTCGCGGTTAGCACAAGTCGCTAAATTTGCAGCTGATAAATAGGAGCCGCCTCTAATTGTTCTTTCTTTAGTATCGGAAGTTGCCGGTCCCTGTGGGTCAATGTCGGGATTAGACCTGTTTTTATAAAATTCACTATCGAACCAATCCCAGCACCATTCGTAAACGTTTCCGTGCATATCGTAGATACCCCAGTCGTTGGGTTCTTTAGTACCGTAAGAATGCGGATGGTTGTCTGCATTAGTACTAGTCCAGCCTAATTTGCTGAGACTACCTGAAGCTCCACCTAAGTTTCCGTATTTTCCTGTAGATCCTGCTCTGCAGGCGTATTCCCATTCAGCTTCAGTAGGAAGACGCCAACCGTCCTTGGTGAAATCGCAGGTTACATCGTTACCATTTATGGTATAACAGGGAGTAAAATGTTCCATCGTCGAAAGGTTGTTGCAGAACTGAGCGGCTCTAATGAAGTTAATACCGTCAGCCGGATAATCGTCACCTTCAATTCTTCCTGGAGTAATACCGGGCAAAACTTTTTTTAACTGTTTTTGTGTTACCTCGTATTTACCTATTAAGAAAGGATAAGTGATTTTTACATTATGCGCCGGTTTGACAGAGCCGAAACCGTCGGGGTCTTCGGTGTCTGAACCCATAATGAATTCACCTGCTTCAACACGGACTGTTTCAACAATAGGTGGGATATACTGAACTGTGAAATACTTACCGTTTGTTCCTGTATTGTTAATATAGACGACAACTTTACCCGAAGTTGCACTGTCCGGAACAGTAACGGTAATTGATGTGTTGCTCCAATTTTTAATTGTTACTGCGGCAATACCGTTAAATTCGACTGTACCTTTTTGCGAACCGAAGTTTCTACCTGAAATACCGATATCCTGCTTTGCCTGAGCGATATCCTGAGTCAGATATTCAATGTAGGGGGCAGTGTTTGCAGGTGTAGGTTCAATTGTGAGATTGACAGCATTGCTTTCGATAGCTCCTGCATTCACTACAACGTTTCCGGAGCTTGCATTTGAAGGGAGGAACAGTGTAATTTTAGTTGCAGTCCAGTGAATAAAGCATGAGTCCGGTACTTGTGTACCGTTTATAAAAACTGTATTTGAGCCTTTAGTATCCTGAAAATTCACTCCGTTTATTATAAGTACCTGTTGAGCATAAGCCGTTGCAGGTGATAATGAATTAATTGTAGGATTTGTAGGAGGCGGGTCTGTTGTGCCGTCTCCGCATGAATTAACAAACAGACCTAATGATAAAATCATAAGCCAAACAGCAAAAGCGAATTTAAT
>JBAYGQ010000491.1:0-2840 GCA_041666585.1 Bacteroidota bacterium | reverse complement strand
TTCCATTCGTTCGGGAGCTATGTACAAAATTTTGATTTTATTATTCAGAGCATCCTGAATAACGGCTTTATTTGTTTCCAAATCCTGATTTGAATTTAAACATCGTGCTGAAATTCCAAGCTGATTCAATTTTGTTATTTGGTCACGCATCAAAGCTATCAGCGGAGAGAAAACAATTGTGATACCATCGAATTGTGTAGCCGGAAACTGAAAGCACAGAGATTTCCCGTAGCCGGTTTTTTCAATTAGAAGGCAACGCTCGCCTCTTAGAATTTTCTCAATCACATTCCATTGTGTATCATAAAACTTTTTGATACCGAATAGTCTGGCAAGATTTGTTTCCGCTGTCTGTCGGTTCATAGTTGTAAACATTATTTAAGAAAGAAGAATTATATTATTTTTTTTATTTCATTATTCCTACTGCTTTTTTGCACAAATCGGCAACGTAGTTGAACTGTTTTATAAAACTGGCAGTACCGCCTGAATAATCCCATAATGTGCAGACAAAGCAAATTGAGCAGTCCATTTCCTCATTGTACATAACATAAGATAGGTATGCTTCGTGGGCTCCGTTGTGCCCGTAGCCGAGAGTGTCGCTGTAAAAAATCCCAAGTCCGTACTTATAAACCGGATTAATGGAGTAGTCCTTCATTATTTCAATATTCTGCTGATTAACTCCTGCATTACCCGTTAAAAATAACTTTATCCATTTTGACATTTCTGCAGGTGTTGATACGATGTTGCCTTCAGCTACATTGCCCGACATATTAGATTCAGACACATCTTCCGCCTGATCCTTTGCAAACAAATAACTTCTGATATAAGGGGAAGGTAAGGCTTTTTCGCTTGCAAGTGTGGGACAGCTTGTATTATTTAAATTATTTTTTTGTATCAGTTCAGTTGTAATAAATTCTCGGTAACTCATTCCCGAAACACGCTCGATAATTTTTGCTAATATAGTGTATCCTGTATTGGAGTACTTATGTTTTGTTCCGGGTTCATCGGAATAAATATGATTTTCCGAAACTACACCGACTAATTCCTCAAAAGTAAACTGATGGTCTTCTCCTAAGGTTTCACAGATGTATTCAAGGTAATTTTTCCCTTTATACAGTTGCTTTACCGTATCGGGTATATTGTAATTTGTTATATCATAAACACCAGCCATGTGTTGCATCAGTTGTCTGATTGTGATTCTGTCTTTGAACGGTACATTATAAGCCGGAGTTTCAGGTATGTAAGGCTCGGTCTTGTTCGGCATCAATGCAGTAATTTTATCGTCAATATTCAGCAGTCCCCGCTGATGCAACAGCATAACAGCCGCTGAGGTAAACACCTTGGTATTGCTTGCAATCCTGAAATGATAGTTCTCATTTACATCGGCATCCATACCTACTTTTAAAAATTTTGTTGTGCCTTTGTAATTAATAAACAAAGCTATACCTCCCTGCGAAGGTAAATTGTAAGTTGCTCTGAAGCCGTTCCAACTGCTGTCCATAAGTGCCTGGATGCGGTTAAATTTCGGTGTCAGGTCGTTTGCTGTGGGATTGTCATCGGAACAGGCGGTAAAAATCAGAAGTACGAAAAATAACAACAGATTCTTTTTCATAATGTTTCCGTTAATAATTAACAAAACTATTTTGGAAGTTCTAAATTATCAAAAGAAATCTTAAATGAAAAATAAATTTATTATTTCTGAATATTGAACAAAAATTCTATATTTTTTTTAACTTGCATTTTTAATTGTTTCTAAGATTGGAGTTATAATGAAATCCGATTCTACAAAAAATAATTTGTCACTTTGCTTTATCATTTTTGCTTGTTTGTTTTGTCATACCGCTTTCGCTCAGGATGCAACATGGCTCACCGACGTATCCCGCGAAGTCGGCTTGGATTCTACTATTGGGGGTACACGCGTCATTCTTGCGGATGTCAATGGCGATAATTATCCCGACCTGCTCTGGGGTTCAGGCAATATCAATAAAAATCGTTTTTATTTGTACTTAAATGTACCGAATCCTGATTTATCAAGTCCCAACAAACGCATTTTCCGCGATTTCACACTTGAATCGAACATAAATGCAAACCGCAATCCGAATAAAACCGGAAGAATTGTTGACATCGCCGATCTTGTGGATGTTGATAACGACGGCGATTTAGACCTTGTTACAAGCATCTATTACCATCGCTTGCAAATGTATCTCGATACTCTCGACCCGGGCGACCGCTCCGAAGTTCTGCTGAACGACGGTACCGGACACTTCACGCTAAAGCTCGACAACGGGCTATACCAGTACGGCTTGACCAATGCAACAGGTATGGGATTTCTTGACTATGATCTCGACGGAAACATTGACTTGTACCTCGGTACATGGTGGTACGACTATGCAATCGAAACCAAACAGCCCGACGTACTTTTTAAAGGTAACGGTGACGGCTCTTTCACTTATGTTTCAAACAGCGGTGTTCAGAGCGTCTCCCAGCCTATATACGGAATAAATGTTACCGATTTCGACAACGACGGCTGGCAGGATGTCTTTACTTCAGCTTATTGCAGAAGCGGCGGCAGTCTGTTCAGAAATCAGGGTAACGGCACTTTCCTTGATGTTGCTCCGATGGTAGGCTATACTTCCCAGCTAATCGGAGGCGACGGCGGACAAGCTCTATGCCAGTGGTCTGCTCAGCCTGCCGACTTCGACAACGACGGGGATATGGATATTCTTCACATAAATGTTCACGGCGGATATAACGACGGCGAGGGCAGAACGCACATTTCCGTTAACGGCGGTGCCGAGAATAGCTACCATTACACATGGGAATTAGACCGCATCAGACGCGAT
>JBAYGQ010000490.1:0-2841 GCA_041666585.1 Bacteroidota bacterium | reverse complement strand
TTTGCGTGTAGCCGAGCTTATATCATCGTGAATCCATGAGCAATGCTCACGTAGGTTGGCAATTTCCACCATATAAGGATTCACACCCATACTTGAGCAGGCACGACGGAAAGTCTTTTCGTGCATGTGCGGAGAGCAGGAACCTACAACTACCGCATCAAGTCCTTTATCTTTTATAGCCTGTTTAATTAAATTCTGACCCGGGTCACTGCACATATATTTGTAAGCTTCAGAATGTACTACTCCCGGAAAATAGGATGCATACTCCGCTACTGTTTCGCAATCAACCGTTTTGCCGATATTTTCACCGCAATGACATATAAAAACACCTATCTTCATACTGCCGCTCCTTGTTTGATGTGTTTTTCAATCATCGGCATAGTATTTACCATGTGAAGATTTAATCCGAGCTTCTTGTATTCAATTCCGAAAGCTAATCCTAACCATTCGCTCAGATAAAATATCGGTAATTCCTTATGTCCTTTGTAATCCCGCTTAATGTTTCTCTGCCGCATATCAAGATTCGAATGGCACATTGGGCAGGCGACAATTATCGCTTCCGCTCCGTGAGCCACAGCATCGTCTATTATATTTTTTGACAATTTCTCAACTATTTCTGTATGTGCAATTGAATGACCTGCACCGCAACATTCCGTCTTATAATTCCAGTTAACAGCTTCGGCACCTGTTATTATAACAAGCTTTTCCATCGAAGTCGGTTGCTCGCAGTCATCGGAAGTAATCAGGCTCTGCGGTCTGACTAAAAGACAGCCGTAATAGCAGGCTACTTTTATACCCGACAAATCAACTTTTTTAAACTGAGCTAATTTATCTAATCCGATATTCCGGAAAAATTCGATTATATTTACAACCTTAAGATTATTTTCGAATTTTGTATCTAAAATTTCTTCTACTCTGTTTTTCAATTTATTGTTTTCTCTTAATTCATGACCTGTGCCTAGCAATCTGTTGTAGCAGGCGGCGCAGGGGGCAAAAATGCTTTCAAAACCCTGTTGCTCCGCAAGTACTAGATTTCTTGCAGGTAGTGCCAGAGAAAGCAGATGGCTGGTTACATGTGCGGAACTTGCACCGCAACAGGACCAGTCCTGAATCTCTTTCAGTTCTTCGCCTACCAGAGCCACCACTTCACGCAGGGAACTATCGAACTCTCTGCCTGTTCCGGTCAGTGAACATCCGGGGAAATAGCATGTATTCACTTCTTGTTTTCCTTCTCAATTTTCGCGAAAATTTCTTTTACTTTATCCCTGTTGTGTATTCTGTGAGGTATCAGTCCAATTTTACCTTTTATGAACATTTCCGGAGCAACATCTGCATCCTGGAACAAATGGAAAGACTTCATCTTGTAATCCAGCACCAGACCAAACTCGAAAGCCCTGCCGTAGCTTCTAATCTGCTTAAGAAACGATTGATGGAATTTCAGTGTATTGCTTTCCGGAATCTCTACCTTATGATGCAGAGCCATTTCGCGGATTGCGTCCATAAAACGTGCTAAATCGAAACTTTGCGGGCAACGGGAAGAACAGGTCAAACATCCAGCACACAACCATGGTGTCTTGGACATGAGAGCTTTGTCATAGAATCCGAGTTGCATATACCTTACTATTTTGTTCGGAGCTTCTGCAGCGAATTCCCTCACGGGACAGCCGGCTGAGCATTTACCGCACTGATAGCAGTCTGCAGGGTCCTGACCTGTTATTTCGATTAGTTCTTCGACTATGGGATGTTTATGTGTTGCAACCATATAATTATACTCGAAAATAAGTTTTTCAAATTGTGAAATAATTCACAGCCAAAATTATCATTTATTTTTCACAATCCAAAAATTATTTTTATTTTTGTGTTTAAAAGATTAAGAACCAGAGCCATTATTTAGGGTGTCCTAAATATTATAATTAAGATATGTTTTATTCAGTAAGTTTAAAATTCGGTTGCTGTCTTGCTGAATCCAAGTTTTCTCTTTTCTGAATATTTTGTAATTTTGCAGTAATAAACATTGTAATGGAGAGAATAGATGGCGATTCCTACTTCAAGAACAAAAGAACCTGCCAATATTATAATTGATAATGAAAAATGTTCCGGTTGCGGTCTGTGCGTTGATGTCTGCAAGGATTTTAGTATCGAAATGTTCGAGAAGAAAGTCCGTACAACCAATACTCCGGTTTTCGGGTGCATAGCTTGCGGACACTGCATGGCGGTATGTCCTGACGGAGCTATAATTATCGAAGGGCGCTGTCTTTCTGCAGATGACTTGTTCCCCTTACCCAGGAAACAAGATGCAAGTGATTATACATCGCTTCTGAATCTACTGCAAAGAAGAAGAAGTATGCGTGAATTTAAAGATAAACCGGTGGAAAAAGAACTTATCGAACAAGTGCTGTCTGCCGCAAGAACCGCACCTATGGGTTTGCCTCCCTCAGATGTGAATATAATGGTATTGGACAGCAAGGAAAAAGTCAGGCAGTTTGCTAAGGACTTTTGCGATTATTTAGAAAATTTAAAATGGATGGTAACCAAGCCTTTTCTCGCTCTGATGCGACCTTTCTGGGGTAAAGAGCAGATTGATATGTTCAGAGATTTTTTACGTCCTCTCATCTATGCCTATACGGATGAGATGAAAAAAGGGAATAACTATGTGAACTACGATGCACCTGTTGCTATGTATTTCTACGGCTCACCCTACACAGACCCTGCCGACCCGATTGTTGTTGCTACTTATGCAATGATTGCGGCTGAATCTCTCGGTTTGGGAACCTGTATGCTCGGTGCGATTCATCCGTTTATTCAAAGCGGGAAAAAGGCGAAACAATTCAGAGAGAATTA
>JBAYGQ010000489.1:0-2846 GCA_041666585.1 Bacteroidota bacterium | reverse complement strand
CTGAGCGATGCCGTGAAATGGTGGACGCTTCAACAGATCAACGAGGAACTTGAGTCAGGTATTTTTACCGATAACTTCCTGAAGGAATATGAAATACTTCAACGCAGTGGTTTGATTGACACAGGAAGATGCAGTTGTGAGTGCAAATTAAGAGAGGAAATAGATAGTCGGATTTGATTTTACCTTTTGCATTAAAATAAAAAGTCCCTTGAAGTCATAGATGTTAAATTAACAGTCAAGATTTCAAGGGACATTATTATATTCAGGAGTTTGTCAGCTAGTTATGGTCAATTGAAATTTTATTTAGGGAATTTGATTGATATTTTTATTCTAGCCGCTTTTTTAACACTATAGTTTGTTCCATATGAATGTTCATAAGGAACAGTAGTAGGAATAACCATTGACTCAAATTTGATCATTCCTATCTTGCTTCCTGCAGTAGATGTGGATGCTGTTTTGATTAAGTATGTTGTACCTAAAGGCGCACTTGTAATTCTGTCTTTGTTGATTGCAGGAACAAAAGAAACCAGATCATTTAGTGTTGCATTTTCAAATGTAAAACCATGGTTCACAGGATCTAATGCTAAGAATAGTGTTTTATTCCTGTTAGGCCAGGTATTCACAAATGGAATATTGTTGAGCAAGTCAGCAAATTCTACTTCACCTAATTGGGAAGGACTTGAAGCCTGTCCCCATGAATTTAACCTTATGCCATTATCTGAACCGGCTGCTCCATAATACATGTATATATGGAAATCAGCATCAGGAATATTGTTGTATGCCTCATTTAATGTTATGCTATGCATCTTGCTCATTGAGAATATGTTTCTGGTTTCAGGTTCTTCCGCAAATCCTCTAATATAATATTGACCACCAATTGTATAATTGTAATTGTAATTCAATCCAACAATGGCTGGAATGCTCTTTATAAATTGCCTTCCTTTTGTGTCGACAACAGTAAATTTTACTCCGGAGATATTGTTGTCAAAAGTTACATTGGTATTGAAACTTAGATTTTTTTCACCATTATAGTCAAAGTTATTTATTATTGTTTCTCCTTTACTGTTGCTTTTGGATACTGTTATACTCCTGATGCCAAGCTTTGAGCTAACCTTAAAAGAGATGTTCTTTGTGGCATTTACATCAGCAACAATCAAGGTGTCGCTAATGTCATAGATCAATGGAGGTGGAAGTGCTTTGTATGTCACTGCTAATGAGCCGATTGTTTTTTTGTTGTACCGGTCAGTTGCGATAACTTGTAATGATCGGTCGCCTTGTTTGTAGGGTAATAAGTTTTCATATTCAAATACAGTGTCGTTTCTGCCTTCAAAATTTTCACTTAAAATCAATGACTGACCTGATTCAGTGTACAGATAGACATCTACTTTATCAAGATAAGTAGAGGAAGATGATTTTACAGAAAATTTTGTTATGGGTATAGTATCATTATTATTCTCGTCAATATTTATTATGTTAGGATCAAAAATAATAATGGGTGGAAATTGATAAGAAATTATTGAGATATCCAAAGATTTTGTAGTAGTTCTCAGAGTTTTGTCTTCAGCAACTATTTTAAAACCAGTAATGGTTTCATCATACGGAATTGATTCTTTTACAGAGTACTTGTTTTTATTTAGAAATGTTGTTCGCTTACTATATAATTCTTCGGATCCATTTCTAATAATAAACATATTAACACTTTCAATACCTGCTTCTGCATAAACGACCGCCATTACAGGTAGATTTTTGGCTTGGTTCAAATCAACGGTCATACTGTCTAAGATGTACTCAATCTCAGGTGCTTTTGTGTTTGATGAATCAATTGTATCATCAGTACAAGAGAGAAAGAATATGGATAGGAACAAGGAAAGAATTTTGATTTTCATAATATTTGATATTTTTGCTTTTCTATTAATGAAACAAGCTTTAAAACTCAGGTTTAAAAAATATTAAAACAATGGGGTATAATAAACGTCACGTTTATAAAATGAGTAATCCCCAAAAACGTGAATGACTCCATTTGTAGTTATTATATTAGTAGTTAATGAACTTCTTTGTGGACTTGAACCGTTTGAATAAAGTGCATTAATCATAATATTTCCCGATGTGATTACCGGCCCGTCATTGGTGTAATAAATTGGATACGAAGATTTCACACAATTCAAAGTCATCAGGCCATCTTCACCATTTACTAGCGTTTTAACAAATGAAGGCTCGATAGGAGATTCATTATAATATGCAGAATATCGTCCTTTAATAATGTGGTATTTAATAAAATCTCTAACCTTTTCTTTTGGTAAATCTGATATTTTCAGCACTCCATTATTATTTGCCCAATTTTCTAAAGCAGGGTTTTTAATGACTAAGAATGTATATTCCAATGAATCTTGTTTGTAGTAGTCACTCATTTCTGCATATTCTATAGCTTCAATCATTTTTTCAAATTGATCTCCCTTTGAGTAAAGCCAATCATAGGCAGTCATATTTACATTGATATCAATTGCCTCACCGTCATATTTAAAGCTTTTTTGGAGAGGCAACATTTCACAGGAGAGAAATATTAAACTAAAGAAAAGTATATAGCTGAATTTTAATATGTTTGATTTCATATGGTAATTTTTTATTTTTAATATCCCAAATTTTGTTGAATATAATCCGGATTTTCATCAACGTGAACAAAATGGATAGGGAATAATTTTTGATATTCCGGAGCAACTGGATCCCCTGCTGTTCCTCCTTTGTGAAATTTCGACAATTTTTTCCATCTGTCTGTCCTGACAAGATCAAACCACCTTTTACCCTCACCGATCATTTCGAGTCTTTTCTCGTTTTGAATATAGTCAATG
>JBAYGQ010000488.1:0-2871 GCA_041666585.1 Bacteroidota bacterium | reverse complement strand
GCAAATCTAAGCCTGAACTTTACTGCACCGATTGTGATGGGTTCCAACACAAGTACAGAAATTATTCTTACTTTGAATCCCGAAGATTTATTGAAGAAAAACAATATAATACTTGATCCTACAGACAACAAGAATCAGAATGATATTGACAACAATCTTAGAGATATGATTAAGGCTTATAAGAAATAATGCTGATAAATTCTAAAAAAAAAAGACGTCTTCACCAAAGCGGGGACGTCTTTTTTTGTTCTGAAAATCTTATTATCAACTCACCCTAAACGTAAAAGTAATTATTCCTACCATATCTTTATTAACTGAAAGAGGATTGAACCGCCACTGACGCAGAGCGTCCATAGCCGCTTTTTCCAACATCGGGTCGCCCTTCTGCAAAGGTACCATACTTGTAACGGTTCCATCCGTACCGACAATGAATCTTATTCTAATTGTAGCATTTGTATTAGAGCCTGCGGGGTATTTCGGTAGTTTTTTATAGAGAACGGTTCTGTTTCCGCCGCCGCCCCATTCAATATCACCCAGACCTAAACCTGCACCCGGTCCGCTACCTTTATCTCCAAGCCCTGTTCCGCCGGGAGTACCACCGGGAGAACCTGTATTTTTCGAACCGCTACCGCTTGGATTATTACTTTTTTCATTTGAAGATAATTCTTTTTTTGCAATGAAATTACTTGCATTATTTACATCATCGGTAGTCGCATTTTTGACGATTTTCGTAGCACCTGCAACGCTTGCATCTTCCAGGGGATTGTTTGTTGCTTTACCCTGATGTTTCATACCTTCTTCAGACAAATTACCCTTGCTGACACCTGTACCGTCACCGTCTCCGAAGCTGATAATCTCTAAAGGTACTATGTTAATTGATGCATCTCGGACTTCAGGGGGAGAAAATTCAAAATGCGGAACTAAAAGCAGAAATACTGCAATAATAATTAAAGCAATAATGAACCCCCTGGCGGTGTTGCTGTCCCATGGGATTTTTATATTAAGCGGTCTGCTTTCATCTCTAATTGGGACGTACATTTCCCCCCTCCCTTTAGAAACTGCAATAATTTATGAATAATTAATAAAAAAACTATCTAATTCTGTCAATCCAAATCTCGGCAAAGCCTAATTTTGATGCTTCCGCTTCTGCTTCCTCCCTCGAATCGAAGGGACCAAACCGTACTCGATAGAAAATTTTATCTCGTACTTTTTGACTTGTAATAAATCCGGATGCAACATTTTTTCTCCTCAGACGGCTAAGCCATTCTTCAGCATCATCCCTCGAAAGCGAGGAGTAAATCTGCACCGTGAACAAATTCTGCTTCGTATCAATTAACGATTTCGGAGTCTGTTTAGTGTTCGCAGTAACCGGTTTTACGACATTTGCAGGCTTAATATTATAAGCAATCTGCGGTCTGTTTTTCTTAACTTCAGGAGTTGTTTGTTTCTGCAGTTCAACTATCGTATTTTTAGGCTGTATTTCGGTTTTTGTATTTATTTCGGGTTCGCTGTTTTCAGCAATTGTATTCGGTTCAATTTGTTCGTTGACTTTACCGCTAATTTGCTTATCTTGTGTCTTTTTAGGCTCTTCAATATATACTGTTTTGTCTTTTTTCTTAATTTCGGTTTTTACAACTTGTTGCATGTGTTTTCTTTCGAAAACAGGTTTCAGATAAAGGATATATACAACAGTTCCGAAAATCAGAAGAAAAATAATTGCCGCCGCCGAGATTCCCAGCCATAGCAGGGGAAAACGTCTGTGTTTTTTCTCATTTATAGATTGAATTTCATTATACCCTTTTGTTTCAGCAGGAGCTGATTCTATTCCGGTTTTGTCAATAGACTTTCCCTCGGATAAAGTATAATCCTCAGGTTTTGACGGTTGACTCTTAGTTTCCGAAGACTGGAAACTTTCATCGAAATCGTCTCCAGGCTCGAATCCTCCTGCTCTTTCTTCTTCCC
The DNA here is from genome assembly GCA_041666585.1 of Bacteroidota bacterium. Lineage (GTDB taxonomy): Bacteria > Bacteroidota > Ignavibacteria > Kapaibacteriales > UBA2268 > JBAYGQ01. Next base: position 909 of record JBAYGQ010000488.1, on the reverse strand, counting down.
GAAGTTCGTCGTCAAGTAATGACATAATATTAACTGATTAATACTGAATGTATAGTTAATTATTAAAACTGCCACAAAAGCCCGCCGGCTATAAATAATCCTTTTTCCTTGTAACCGTTCCAAACAAAAATATCATTATTCAATAAGTTTTCAAATTTAGCATAAATTTTTAAATTATTTACTATAATATAATCGGCTTTGCAATGTAAGTCGAAAGCACCTTTTAACTTATTAATATTTTCCAAATCTACAAAACGCTCACTTAAATACATAATACCAATTTGTGTGCCAAATCGTTCAGTCCAACTCCGGCGATAGTCTGCGGAAAACTTTATCAGAGCAGAATAGGGAACTTTTTTCCCGCCGTTTAATGTTGCGATTTCCAGCCCGGCGTTTCCTATTAAAATATCTTTACCGGACAGGTTTACTACGCCTTCCAATGATGCGCCGATTTTAGTAGTCTTCAGATATTCAAGTTTGAAGCTTGAAGTATCCTGATTTACAAACACAGGAGTTCTGTCAGCAAGACTAAAAATAATACCGCCCGATAAAGCAAACGTTTCATTAGGATGATACAAAATATTTGCTTTAAATTCAGGTAAGATATAGGAATAATCAATAACCGCATCATTTGATATATATGGATTGAACTGAACTGCATCAATTAAATTATTTCTCTCCAAGCAGCTTCTTACTGAACCGTTAAGGGTAAAATCGCCGTTTAGTCTGTATGTGAGATTACCTGAAATATACAAGCCGAAACGGCTTTCTTCAAGTGAGTTAGTGAACATCTGTAATCCGGCTTGTGCAGCTATTGTCACATCCTGCATGTAAAATTCCGTCAGGGCGATTGCATGAACCTGCATTAAACCGTTGCCTCTGATATTATGGAAAGCAATGTCAAAATCT
>JBAYGQ010000487.1:0-2881 GCA_041666585.1 Bacteroidota bacterium | reverse complement strand
ATATTAAATTCGTATAAAATTCGTAAAAAGTATTAAAGTTCTTCAATTGTTATAAATGAATTTGTAAAAATGCAGATTTCACCTGCAATCCGAAGCGATTCTTCGATAATTTCTTTTGCACTTAAATTTGTATGTTTGAGCAGAGAACGGGCTGAAGCAAGAGCATAATTTCCGCCTGAACCGATAGCAAGAATGTTGTCTTCCGGTTCAATTACGTCGCCGGTTCCGCTAATCAAAAGAATATTAGTTTTATCCATAACAACGAGCATAGCTTCGAGCCTGCGTAAATACCTGTCTGTACGCCAATCCTTAGCAAGCTCAATAGAAGCACGGTAAAGATTTCCTGTGTGGGCTTCGAGCTTTTCCTCGAATCTCTGCATCAGGGTGAACGCATCGGCAGTAGCACCTGCGAAACCGCAAAGAATTTTGTTATTATAAAGCTTGCGGACTTTTTTTGCATTACCTTTCATAACGGTATTGTTGAAACTGACCTGTCCGTCGGCTCCCATAGCGACTTTACCGTCACGAATAACACCGATTACCGTAGTCGAAGTAACTTCCGGATAGAATTTATTCTTTTTCATAAATTGTCCTTAATATTCTCTTTTGAAAGGTTTAAACCAGATTTCACCGATGCTAATATCAAATGTTAATCTGCCGAATATCTCACGTATTAATCCGTTTGAATCGGTTCCGCGCGAACCGATCGCGAGAGAAACATCAATAAAAGATGAGCCGAAATTAAGCAGAGGAAAGCCCCCTCCTACCGAAACATAGTACTCATTAATTGCCTGATTATTGACAATATAATAAAGCTCGCGGTACCCGCCGCCTAAGTTGTAAGTAACTCGGTCTAAGTATTCTGCACCTGCGCTTTTGTTACCTATTCTCGAAAGCCCTAATGAATATTGCTTCGTACTTCTGAATCTTGTCTTAGGACCCGGATTGTAGTCGAAATTTGTGAAGTCCTGCAATACCACATCCACTCCGAATAAAAATTTCTCTAATTGATAAGAAACACCGAAACCGTAAGTAACGGGCATAGTAACGGAAAAATCCGGACATGTTGAAGTAGTGTCAAGTGCAACCGCACCGGAAGAAAATTTTTGTTCACGGTTGACTGTTAATTTATTATGATTTTCATAGAAAGCCCCCAGACTAAAATTGTCAAAAGGAGAATAAAGTATTCCGCTTTTAAAGCCCAGCCCCGTTAAATGGTCATTTTTTTCGTTAGAAGCTGAATAGTAATCTCTACCGTAAAGAGTTGTTTGAATAGAATTCTGAATTATGCCGAAGTTACCATATACTGCACCTCCAACAGATAAATTTTTAAAGATATTGACAGAAGCACCAATAAAGCCTGAAGTCATACCGCCGTTACCCTGATATTCAGTTTTGCCCTGCACTTCTGTTTCATCCAAAATAACATTAACAGGAGATTGGATTAAGTAACTAACATTACTATAAGGAACTAGACCGAATACCACAGAAATACCGAGTGAAGTATCAATGGAAAACAGACCTGTTACGCCGTTTACTTTACCGTCATTCTGATTTAAGGAAAATCCGTTTGCATCGGATAAAATATGCTGGTTAAATTTGTATCCGGCAAGAAGTCTGGTAGTTGAAGTTTTTGACCACATAGCCGGATTTCTCGGATTTATACCGTGTTCGGAAGGCATTGCTATGGAAGTACCGCCCATTCCGTCATAAAAAGCATTAGAATTTCCCTGAATATCACCGATTCCAAACAATGAATAATTAGAACCACCCTGAGCTTCAGCTATCAATGTCTGGCTTATAACTATTATTGAAATTAATACTATTATTCTGACTGTTTTCAAATTTAACTCCGTGCGGTTAACCGCTATTTATTACAATTTCTATTAGGACGGGTAGAATAAATTATTTTAATTTTCGGACGATTGTTTATATCGGGATCGTTCATCCCGTAGAAAACCAATCTGTCCAATTGTCTGTATTCATTATCCAATCCTTCAGCCATAAGTTCCAAATAACCTTTTTTCTGATATCTGGTCCAATACTCCCCTGCAGACGTTATATCATTAAATATCCATTTTGCTTTATTTGAATAATTTCTATATCCGTAATAAGAACCTTTCAATAAAGCAGCGGAACCGGTATCACTTTTTAATACCATATAAAGTGTACTATCCAAGCCATAGTTAGCAGAATACGAATTATCCGTGTCTTTTGTAAGTTCAAGGACAATGCTGTGAACAGCCGCAAGGTTAGGCAATGATGATAAATTAAAAGTCATCAAACTTCTTAAGGAAACACCTCCCTGAACTACAATCCTATCTGCAGGAGGCAGAGAAGTGGCATTAACTACAGTTGCATCTATAGCCGATGTAATCATCACCGAATCTCGTGAACCGGTTTTTGTTTTGTAGTAAACAAGAATAAAAGAATGAGGTCTGGCGCCCTCTGCTGTCAATGCTGAAATTGTTCTTAAAACAGTTGATGAATTATCTGGAATTAAAGATACACCCCAAATTATATGTTTTGCAGAATCGACTTTTGTAGTACACTGTTTTAATGCCGCTTCTTCCTGAAACCATTCAACTATCAATTTTTTATCAAAGGGAATTTTAATTTCTGGCATTGTATCGCCCTGAATGATTGAACCGTTGAAAGAACCCCTAACTATGTTATAATCAAAATAATCAGAGGTTGAAGAACCTCCTGCAAACAATGAGTCCCAAGTAGTTAGATTAGTCCAGGCTTTTCCGGTTTTATATATATTGAAAGAAAGTGCATTAGGATTGCCGGAGTCTCCGAGTGCATAACGTTGGATAGGTAAATACAATGTGGCTGATTCTATTTCGGTTTCCGTAAGATAATCCAAAGAATCGGGTAT
>JBAYGQ010000486.1:0-2883 GCA_041666585.1 Bacteroidota bacterium | reverse complement strand
TCTGAAAAATCCTTTCTGTCAAGGATATTTAATTTTTCATTCCCCTTGTATAAAACGCAGGTGATAAGCGATTGCACAAAAAATTTAGTGGGATTTTTTGCAAAGAAAAGAATTCCGGTATTATTCAGAAGAACCTTTTTTTCGTCGTAGGTTAAAAGTCCAAGATTCTGAAGCATATCTTTGGAATCGAAATCAGCCGAAATTCCTGATTTTCTGATATAATTTCTGTATTTGTTATAATCAAAGTCTTTCTCGAAATCAAATTTATTTTCGAAAAGCTCATCAAATTTAATACGACCTTCATTTTGAATGAAAGCAACAATATCATCGGTATTCATTTTTTGAGATGTAGCACCGTTTCTCAGATAAAAACCTGATGAACATTTGTAAGGTTTGCGGTTACCTTCCGGAACATTAATAATTACAATATTATCGAATTTTTCTATCGTCACTCTAATAGGAGGGTCACAATTTTCGGCTATACTTAAGATTTCAGATTTATTTTTATTGTTAAGCGAAAAACCTTTAACGACAGAAGAATCGGAAATCCCCAAAAAGATACGTCCACCCGAAGAATTAGAAAAAGCTATAATTTCCCTATCAATTTTAGAAATTGATTCTTTGAATTCTTCAAAGTAACCTTCGCCTTCTTCGAGTATTAAATGTAATTGATTTGCATCCATAGAAATTACACCACCGACTCCACTTTCAGATGTTTTCAAAAATACTAACAGTTTTAATATTTCTAAATTAATCAAAATAACTATTAATTTTATTCAGTTTTTTAAAATTATTTATTCAAATACTCATTAATTTTCTGCAACTTTTCGGTCTTATTTGTGTAATTTTAAAAATCTGATTCCTCAAACAATGAGAATATATTTATGAAAAAAATGTTAGTACTTTTTTTATTAATTGCATTTCCTTTTAACTCATTTTCTCAGATTCCGGATTTGCAATCCGTCTTTAGCGTCATAGCAAGAGATACCGCTCTGCTCGAACCAGAAGACGGCAGGGTTTACCACGGGGCTCAAAATATGACATACGAGACCACTCCCGACCCGCTTGCCGGTTATCTCGGAGCTTTGAATGATTCTACAATTCAGCCTGCTGTACGCGGTCTGTTTTTCAGTATTCCCGGTACACGCGGACCGGATAAATCTTTAAAAGAATTGAGCAATTTTTTTGCAAATGCCGATTCAATCGGATTCATCCCCGAATTAAGTTTGTTCTTTGTCAGCACGGTAGCCACAGACAGTATAATTGCAGTTTCAACCCAGTATGACAAAATATTAGACAGTATTGCCACAATTTGCAAAGCTTATGGAAAAAGGATGTTTCTGCGCATCGGAGGAGAGTTCAATGGTGCAGGGCAGGACTGGAACGGGGGAGGATACCATCCCTACTATTATGTAACGATGTTTAAAAAAGTAGTGAATATGTTTGCGGCTAAAGGACTGAGAGACTCGATAGCTGTAATTTGGTGCTATGAGCCTGATGCACCTAACGATTTCGATTCTGTTGATTCCCGCGGTGCAAGGTGGTATCCGGGAGATGAGTATGTTGACTGGTTCGGACTTGATGTGTTCGATGCTGAGCATTTCGATAAATCCCTACCTGATTATAATAGAGGTACAATAACGAGAAAAGGAAAATCGGAGAGATTTCTTGCAATGGCTCGTAGTAAAGGTAAATCCGTTTATATGAGCGAAACATCTGCAAAGGGAGTTAATATTAGTAGCGACAATCAGGATGGAATCAATGACTGGAATAATTGGTTCGTAAAATTCTTTGAGTTCATTGATACACATAAAGAGATTAAAGGATACAGTTACATAGATGCGAACTGGCCCGCAGGAGCTTATCCCGGATGGGGTGACTCAAGGATTGAGAAAAATCAATATGTAACTTCAATGTACAAAGAAGAACTGAAAGAAACCAAATATATCCATTTAGGATATGCTCCTATTCCTCAACAAAACGATACAATTCCATTAACCGAACTCGGTACGGATAAGTGGAAAAACTATGAAGGAGGTTTGTATCCGAACGGCAGTAATTCACGCCCTGCGGCACACGATTCAGTAGGGATTGCTATCAGCAAAGAAATTACAGCGATTGATACACTCGGTAATCCCGATAATATAAGAGGAAAAATTGTACTGCTCTCAATAGGTATGTCGAATACAACACAGGAGTTTTCAGTATTCAAGCAGATTGCCGATACTTTTAAACTGAAAAATCCTAAACTTACTATTGTTGACGGAGCACAGGGCGGGCAGACAGCGTCAATTATTAAAGACACACTCGCAAATTTCTGGACTGTTATAAGTCAGAGACTTAAAAGTCAGAATGTTTCAGCAAAGCAGGTGCAGGCTGTATGGCTTAAGGAAGCGAATGCCGGACCTACACAGGCTTTCCCGCTTCATGCACAAATGCTGAAAGATGATCTGAAAAAAATTGTAACATTTTTAATCAACAAGTATCCTAATTTACAAATTGTATATCTGTCGAGCCGTATCTATGGCGGGTATGCGACTTCTCAGCTTAACCCCGAGCCTTATGCTTATGAATCAGGTTTTACAATAAAATGGCTTATTGAGGAGCAAATCAACGGGGATACATCTCTAATTTTTTCCGGAAACAGAAGAAAGGCTCCCTGGCTTTCCTGGGGACCTTACCTTTGGGCAAAAGGAACAACAGCCCGTGCAGACGGATTGACATGGTTGGTTCAGGACTTCGGCACTGACGGTACACATCCTTCTAATTCAGGAAGAATAAAAGTTGCAAATATGCTACTGAGTTTCTTATCAACAGATGAGACTGCTAAGCCATGGTTTTTAAAATCAGAAGATACAACTAATGTAAACGAACAAATTGTTG
>JBAYGQ010000485.1:0-2885 GCA_041666585.1 Bacteroidota bacterium | reverse complement strand
TTCTATTGTTAGAAAAAATGTTTTTGATTCGGCACAAAGCGACTGGTTTTTTGCGGCACCTTTGGCGAATGCAATTCATATTGTAACTCAAAGATATATAATTGATGATGAATTGCTTTTTGAGGAAGAAGATAATTTAGATTATAATCTTGTTCAAGAAACAGAAAGAAATTTGAGAAATACCGGACTTTTTACAAAGGTCAAAATTGACATTGATACAGTTAATGAGTATTTATATAATATAATTGTTACTACTCAGGACAGATGGTCAACTGCACCTGCTGTGCTATTGGGAACAGGTGGAAATAACGAAACTTATGGAGGAAGAATACAGGAGTATAACCTCGTCGGAACAGGAACTGATTTCAGTATTGAAGGTTTGTACAGAACAGAAAACGACATAGGTTGGCAGGGGAGATTAGAGCTATATCAGAGAAGACTTTTCAGAACAGAATTAAGTTTACACGGACGCCTGCTTACTCATAAGTATCGCACAGAGCAAGAGCTTTCTGTTTATAAGCCATTCCGTACCTTATCAACAATTTTTTCTTACGGATTTGAAGGTAGGAATTTCTGGGGGAACGACTTTCTTTATCCTGTGCCGGGGACAAAAGAATTTATGCCCTTCCATGAGAAGAGTATTAATTTTTGGTTTTCGAGAGCCTGGAGAAGTACAGACAGAGTCTTTGCAACCGCATTGATTGAGTTAAATGATATTAATCGCGGAAAACCTGAGTTCAGGAGAGCTTATGATAATTCAGGAAAAATTCTGATAGCCTTTTCTTCTGTTGCCGAAGACTATATTAAAACAAGTAAGCTGAATTATTATCTGGATGAGGATTTACCCATAGGGGGATGGGGCACAGCGGTATTAGGCAAAACTTTTGCAATAGGACATAGCGGAGAAGGATTGTATTATGTCGGCGCTCAGGGAGAGCGAAGTTATTATGACGGTAAATTTTATTTATTCGGACAATTGACGGGTGCCAGTGCATTTAACAGGTATGACGGTCTTTATACTTATCAAGAGTTTTTGGGATTAGGTTTCATACGCTTGGGTGAAGATTTTGTTTTTGCGACAAGAGTACGCCAGCAGACAGTGTGGAACTGGCATTCTTTGAGGCAGTTAATTATGGATAATGAATCCGGTTTAAGAGGGTATCAACTTAATAGCTTTGCCGGAGACAACAGATTAGTGGCTAATTTTGAGTTCAGGATGTTTCCTGAAATCGAATTCTGGATTTTTAAACTCGGTGGTCTGGCATTTTATGATATTGGTACAGTCTGGCGTCAACAAGTAAATTTGGACAAGACTCAATGGCATAGTTCAGCAGGTTTCGGTTTCAGGATTCAGAATATGAAGACTACAGGACCCACTAGTTTATTCAGAATTGATTTTGCATTTAATTTTGATGAAAGAAAATTTGGAGGGATTGTCTTTACTACAGACCAGCTTTTCTCAATTTTTAGGAAGCATGAGTTTCGTTTACCGACAATGTTCGGAACTGATTTTGATTACGAATAGTACTAATTTATTAAAATAATATATTTTTTATTAGTTAAAATTATCTTAAATTTATTGTTTATTAAGTTTCAAAGATTAAACAGAGCAGTATGAAAACTATTATCGAACCTTTCAAAATCAAGACAATTGAAGCAATTCCTATTACAAAACGTGAACAAAGAGAAAAGTTGATTGAAGAAGCTTATTATAATCTTTTTTCTCTTAGGTCAGAATTTATAACTATTGACATGCTGACTGACAGCGGAACAACTGCAATGAGCAGTAAGCAGTGGGCTCAGGTAATGGACGGAGATGAATCTTATGCGGGTTCTCGCAGTTATTACAAATTTGAAAGCGTAGTCAAAGAATTTACAAATTTTAAGCATATTATTCCTACCCATCAGGGTAGAGCGGCAGAAAGAATTTTATTTACTGCAATTAGCGGTAAAGACAAAGTAATTCCAAATAATACACATTTTGATACTACCCGGGGAAATCTTGAGTTTGCCGGTATAAGAGCTGTTGACCTTCCGACCGAAATAGGAACAAAACCTGAAGAAATCGCAGATTTTAAAGGCAACATGAATTTGAAAGACCTTGAAACCCTGATTCAGAATGTCGGTAAGGAAAACATACCTATTTGTATGATTACTATTACTAACAATAGCGGTGGCGGACAACCCGTATCAATGCAGAATATACGCGAAACAAAAAAAATACTCAACAAATACAATATCCCACTGTTTTTTGATTGCTGTCGTTTTGCTGAAAATGCTTATTTCATAAAAATGCGCGAAGAAGGTTATAAAGATAAATCTATTAAAGAAATTGTTCAGGAGATGTTCTCCTATGCTGACGGCTGTACAATGAGTGCCAAAAAAGACGGACTTTCCAATACCGGAGGTTTTATCGGCACAAATGATGATGCTCTTGCTGAAAAGCTTAAAACACTTCTGATTGTAACCGAAGGATTTATTACATACGGCGGTCTTGCAAGACGTGATTTGGAAGCACTTGCAATAGGATTCAAAGAAGTTCTGGATGAACATTATTTAGCTTACAGAGTTGGTCAGATTGAATATTTCGGAAACTTACTTTTGGAAGCCGGAGTACCGATTTTAGTTCCTACCGGAGGTCATGCTATATATTTGGATGCTAAGAGATTTGCACCTCATATTAAACCAGAACACTTCCCCGGACAGAGTATTTCATGTGAAATTTATCTTGAGGGCGGTATCCGTTGTGTAGAAATCGGATCAGTAATGTTCGGCAGATATGAATCAGGAAAGTATATTGCACCTCCTATGGAACTCGTAAGACTTGCCGTTCCAAGACGTGTTTATACCCAAAGCCATATAGAATACACTGCAGAAGCAATTAT
>JBAYGQ010000484.1:0-2896 GCA_041666585.1 Bacteroidota bacterium | reverse complement strand
TTGTAAGCTTTAAATAGGATATTACTCAATTTGCATTAAATTCAGAATATTCAAATAATTAAAATAGCAAGAAAAATTAATTTGTAAATTGTGAAAAAAATAAATTGTTAAATTTTAATATATGGAAAAAATTATGTGTGCTTTAATTGTAGATGTATTCGCCAGAGAAATTTTGGATTCACGAGGCAATCCGACAATAGAAGTTGAAGTTGAACTTGAAGACGGAGCGGTAGGTGTAGCTGCAGTCCCTTCGGGTGCAAGTACAGGAGAAAATGAAGCTTGCGAACTCCGTGACGGAGATAAAAACAGATTTCTCGGTAACGGAGTAACTAAAGCCGTAGAAAATGTAAACAATGAGATATCGGACGCTCTTGAAGGTTTGGAAGCAACCGAACAGATTCAGATTGATAAAATAATGATTGAACTCGACGGTACGAAAAACAAATCCAATCTCGGAGCTAACGCAATTCTCGGGACTTCATTAGCTGTTGCTAAAGCTGCCGCCGAATCGCTTTATATGCCGCTCTACCGCTATCTTGGAGGTGTAAATGCAAGAGTACTGCCTACTCCAATGATGAACATCCTAAACGGCGGTAAACATGCAGACAACAACGTTGATATTCAAGAATTCATGATACTTCCGGTCGGAGCACCAACTTTCAGGGAAGGACTCAGAATGGGCGTTGAAGTTTTTCATAGTCTAAAAAAAGTGCTTAAATCAAAAGGTTATAACACCGCGGTCGGAGATGAAGGCGGCTTTGCACCTTCATTGAAATCAACTGAAGAAGCCTTTGATGTAATTATCGAAGCTATCCAAGCCGCCGGATATAAACCGAAAGATGATGTTGTGCTTGCTATTGACACAGCCGCCAGCGAAATGTTCGAAAACGGAAAATATAAAATGTTTAAATCTTCCGGTCAAATGAAAACTGCAGATGAAATGATTCAGCAGTATGTTGACCTGGTTAATAAATATCCGATTGTTTCTATCGAAGACGGATTGGGTGAAAACGACTGGGAAGGCTGGGCAAAACTCACTACCGCTCTCGGAGATAAGGTTCAGTTAGTAGGTGATGATATATTTGTTACAAATCCGGAATTCCTTTCACGGGGCATTAGGGAAGGTATTGGGAACTCTATTCTTATTAAAGTTAACCAAATAGGTACACTTACTGAAACTCTTGAAACTATTCAACTTGCTCAGAGAAACGGCTATAGTACTGTAATTTCGCACCGTTCAGGTGAAACCGAAGATACAACTATTGCTGATATCGCTGTTGCAACTAATGCGGGTCAAATCAAGACAGGTGCTCCGAGTCGTACTGATAGGGTAGCAAAATACAACCAATTGTTAAGGATTGAGGAAGTTTTAGATGATGACGGTATTTATGCCGGTAAAAGTGAAGTTGCTTTTTATTATTAACCATATTATTCCCTTAGATTACGTTGTTTCTGATAGTCCGGAATAACGTAATCTAAGATTAGAACAACTATCCAATATAATTGTTATTACTTATGAATATAACAGGTAAAAAACAAAGTATCGAAAAATTTTATTAATTTTAATTTTAAATGTTGTACGAATCCCAACAAACAAATTAATTCAGAAAATTTATTGTTAAATAATAAACAGAAGAACTATGATAGTATTTGGTACCGACGGTTGGCGAGGTTTAATTGCCCGCGATTTTACTTTTTCAAATCTAGATGTGGTTGCACTTGCAACCGCACGTTATATTAAAAAAATTGCAGTCACTAATCCATCTGTTGTAATAGGTTACGACACAAGATTTCTGTCCAAAGAATTTGCAATGGAAACAGCTCAGGTATTGGCATCGCAGGATATTATTGTTCATTTGACTGAAAAATTTTCGTCAACACCTCAAGTTTCTTACCATACCAAGCAAAAGGGTGCAAGTCTGGGTATAGTCATTACCGCAAGTCATAATCCTCCGGCATACAACGGCTTTAAAATAAAAGCGAACTTCGGCGGTCCTGCTACACCGGAACAAATTGCTTTAGTAGAAACAGAACTAAAAAAGGTAACAACAGTCGCGGCAAAATTAACTTTGAAACCTTTCGATTTTTATGTTAAAAATCGCAAAATCCGTCTTTTTGATGCTAAGGAATCTTATTTGAGATATATCAGAAAAAAAATTGACCTTGAATTAGTTAGAAAAGCGGGATTCAAAGTATTGAACGATCCGATGTACGGAGCAGGAATGAATACTTTAAATAATCTGATTCCGAATGTTGATCAATTGCACAATGTTTTCAACCCTTCATTCGGAAATATTGACCATCCCGAACCAATCTCCGAGCAATTATTAGAAATGATTGACCTTATGAAAGTTAAACATTACGATATAGGTATTGCTACTGACGGAGATGCTGATAGATTGGGAGCTTTCGATTCTGAAGGAAACTTTGTTGATTCTCATAAAATCTTTATGATTATGCTTAAATATCTTTATGAGGTAAAGAAGAAACGCGGTGCCGTTGCAAAAACAATCTCCGTTACTTCGATGGTTAACAAATATTGCGATAAAAAAGGAATCCAGCTTTTTGAGACACCTGTAGGATTCAAATATATTTCAAAACTTATGATTACAAATAAAATTGTAATCGGCGGCGAAGAATCCGGTGGGCTCGGTACTATACTCCACATTCCTGAAAGAGACGGAATTTTTAATGCTTTGCTTCTAATGGAAATTATGGCAGTCCGTAAAAAATCACTGAAAGAACTCTGCGAAGAATTAGATGAAGAATTTGGTACACACCGCTACTGGAGACGAGATGTAATTGTTACTACTCAACAAAAAGCGGCAATCCTTTCTGCATGCCAGAAAGATTTGAAGAAAATCGGCAGATTTAATGTTATTCGAACAGATAATAA
>JBAYGQ010000483.1:0-2898 GCA_041666585.1 Bacteroidota bacterium | reverse complement strand
TTTGTGCCTGCCCTATGACATCCTTACCTTCCATTATTTGAGGAATAGCCAACGATTGAATCGGCATTGCCTCTTCAAAGCCCATTTCGGCTATTGCCTTCTGTATTTCCTTTGACAGATTCAAATCTTTAAAAATCAAATTTTCCATTACTTCATCCTTTTATTTATTATTTTTTCAGTAATATAAAATTATATTCTATTTATATACAAATAGCAAATCAAAATCTCGGGGCCCACGGCAAAATCATGAACCCATATTTTTCCTAGCTCTTTTTCGAGAGCTTTTAAAAAAATGCCATTTCAGCATTAGTATTATTGAAAGTACCTGTAATGTTTGAATTGTGGCCTTTACATAAGAATTCAAGACCGGAAAGTGCTTATTCCAACAGCCGGGTATTCCAAAATGGAGATACCCCGCAAAAATATCAATTGCTTTTCTGATTCTTTATTCTATCTGCTCTTGAAATTCAAGTCTATTAAATAATCTCGATACTTGAAGTCCATCGATGCAATAAATCGTTTACCTTTCATACTTTGCTTAGGATGTTTTTTGGTATCGTTCTTTACTGTGTTAAAGGCTATTCTTTTGAGTAATGCCATGTTCTGAGGTGAAGTCCCTTTTCTTGTCCTGTTTGCATCATCACCATATGTAACATCCAGACACCAATGCATTGATTCAATTTTCCAATGATTTCTGACTGCCTTTTCAAATTCCTTAACAGAATATATACTCCCTATGTAATAGGATGTTTCTTTCGTTGTTTCTCCTGCAGTTTCTGTTTCCCTCTCAACCATGCCAACACCGGTAAGTCCCGCCCAGTCTTTCCTTGCATCAATCATCCAGCTGATATCTGTAGTGTAATAATACGTACGTTTTTCAATCCTGCCATGACCTTTTTCTAATGTTTTGACCATTGCCAGTTGCTCGTCTCCCAGTGGTTTCCCCTTACTTCTCGACAATTTGTAAGCAAGCTCTAAATTCTCTTTTTTTCCGTCTTTTTCGAGATTCTGAAAGCATTCCACAACATCATTCATAAGAGCTTCTTGATTACTTTTTACATTTAAAACATAATCAGATTCACATTCATTGATTATTTTATCAACAATCTTTTTTTGGCATCCGATCGCGTCGATAGTGACTATGCAGCCCTTAATATAAAGCATGTCAAGCAGTTCCGGGATGGCTGTTATTTCGTTACTTTTCTCTTCGGTTTTAACTTGACCGATAACCAGACTGTGCGAATTGCAAAGAGCACTTACTATATGTACTCCTCTTTTGCTATCTCCCTCAATCGAACCGCGCATAGTCTTACCATCTAGACTGATAATATCCTTTTCTTCTAGTTGAACTACGCTTTTCATCCATTCTATGAAACACTTTTCAAATTGCTTTGGCGAAACGATATTGAACAGTCGTCCGATAGTTGACAGAGAAGGTATGCCATGGGGAAGTTCAATATACCTCTTTAACCATGTTTCATTTGATTCGATTGTGGCCCAAAGATGTATTTCCTTCCACTCATTACAGTTGCATATGACCGCTGATACAACTATAAATATTATATCAATCATTTTGTGCCATACTTTTCCCTGCTCGCGTATGTCTTCCAGGATGGCGAAACTCTCAAAAAATTGTCCTTCGTACATAATATCACATTATTCCTTTTATGTATTATATACACTTATTATATAATATTTTACACGTAAATGCAAAACAAAAACTGGAATAAACCCTTGATATTAGGGTATTCCAGCCTAATTTTATCTAAAAATGCGAAAGTTGCTTTTAACAGAAAATTTTCAATATTCCATTGACATATAGTACTATATTTAGTAAACTTTGTGACAGTAGATTTCATATTAGCCTTCTGAGATTCAAATGTCAGGGAGGCTTTCTTTTTTACCTTTTACCATTATTTTGCTTCATGATTTTGCCGTGTTGAATAAAACCAATGATTATTTAGGATAAACGCATCTTAATTTTACCAAAACTAAATAAATTTATCAATTTGCTTAGAAAATAGTGGATTTCTAAGCTTTTTTATGATATAATTGTATTACATACTATGTAATACAATTAGGAGTGTTTGTGTTATGGCTAATTATCCTGAATGGGTAATGAAATATAAAGAGAAAGGTACTTACATCAACTATGTTAAAGGCAAGTATTATCTCTATGCTGCTCACTCTGAGAGAGTGCCCGGAACTAAAAAAGTAAAGCGTGTCTGCGATGCTTACCTCGGCAGAATAACTGAAGAAGATGGGCTGATTCCGCCCAAGGATAAGATTGCAGGTACTGTTACAGTGTTCGAATACGGCCTTTCGTCTCTTATCCTTACTACCTGTGACAATATTTACAAGGGACTTAAAAGAACATTTACAAAAAACGGGGACTTTGTTATAGTCGCAGCCATCCTTTCTTTTATGTATGGTAAATATGACGGTTGTCTTTATCGGTATTCCTATCTCTCCATTACTTTCCCTGAACTTGATTTTAAAACACAGCCCACGGAAGCACAGATGTCAGGAATTGATAGAGGCCTTAGAATGATTAAAGATACTATGCTTCGCACATTTGGAGAAGACTTGCAGGACGTTATCCTTCATTTTGGGCATCTATATATGGTAAATGTAAATGAAAAGCTTTATCTATCAGAAGAATCCAATGAAATTAAGAGGCTCAAGCAAAAATACAGTATAAAATGGGAGGTTGAAAATGGCTAAGCTTTGCAAACCGATCCTGGAATACAAAGAAATAATTAAGTCTACCGGAATTATTCCAGATGATTATTCTCCACCTAAAAAGACCATTCAACGTTTTTTGCGCCTGTTTAAAGAGATTAGCGATCAAAGAGTGGAGGGAATGATTGATTACCCTCTTTCCGAAGTCATTCTTAT
>JBAYGQ010000482.1:0-2898 GCA_041666585.1 Bacteroidota bacterium | reverse complement strand
TTGCATAATTATCTGATTGCAACAAGTGCCGATACTCCCGAAGTTCATTCAATAATAGTTGACAGCTTTGAATCCGAAGGTCCGTATGGAGCAAAAGAAGTAGGTGAAGGTGCTTCCTTACCTATTCTCGGTGCAATTGCAAATGCTATTGAGGATGCTGTCGGAGTCAGAATCAAAGAGTTGCCGATAACACCGGAAATGATATTAAAAGCAATTAAAGAAAATCAAAAAAATCAAAATTAATAATAGGGGTACTAAATGACAGAAAAAATTTATCAATGGCAAATGAAGGAACTGAAACAACCTTTTGAACTAGTTGAATCAAATGTTCCTGAACTTAATGAAACTGAAGTATTAGTCAAAATTGCAGGATGTGGAGTATGCCATACGGATTTAAGTTTCTGGCATTTCGGAGTTCCGACAAAACATGAATTGCCTTTAACTTTAGGTCATGAAATTTCCGGTGAAGTTGTCGCCGGACCAAACGAATGGATGAATAAAAAAGTTATTATTCCCGCGGTTTTACCATGCGGCGAATGTGAGTTGTGCAAAAGGGGTAGAGGCAATATGTGCCAAAAGCAAATGATGCCGGGGAATGATTTTCACGGCGGATTTGCCTCACATATAAAAGTTCCTTTTAAAAACCTGTGTATAGTACCGGATTCTGCACTCGAAAAGTATTCACTACAGCAATTAGCAGTTATTGCCGATGCTGTTACAACTCCATATCAGGTGCTGAAAAAATCCGAGTTGGAACATGGTGATTTTGCAATCTGCATCGGTGCCGGAGGTGTCGGGATTTATGGAGCATTACTTGCAAAAATAATGGGAGCCAAGGTTCTTTCAATTGACATTGATGACACCAAATTAAATATTGCAAGCGAAAATGGTATTGACGCTACTTTGAACGTCAAAGATTTAAGTATAAAAGACATAAAAGACAAAGTAAAAGATATTGCTAAAAGCCTCGGTGTTTCCCGATATATGTGGAAGGTTATTGAAATGTCCGGTACAAAAGCTGGTCAGGAACTGGGCTTCGCTTTGCTGAATTTTGCGGGAACCCTTTCAATTGTCGGATTTACTCTCGATAAACTTGAAGTACGACTTAGCAACTTGATGGCTTTTGATGCAAAAATTATCGGTACCTGGGGCTGTAAACCTGAGTTGTATCCTGAAGTTGTTGACATGGTTGCAACAGGGAAACTGAATTTGGCTCCGTTTGTCGATACGTTTCCGATGTCTCGGATTAATGAAGTTTTCAGCAACACACTTGCTCATAAATACACAAAACGTTCAGTGCTTGTACCCGATTTCAAATAAAAAAATGTAAATAAAATTGAAAGGTTCTCTTATGTTAGCTTCTCATAATCTTGTTGATAACATTGTTTACGACGATGTGCTTTATGATTTAAAACCATGCTTAGACCATAGCGGGAAATCCGTAGATGGAGTTTTTAATGCTTGGATTACTTTAAACAATCCCGGTCAGTTCAATTCATACACTACCGATATGGTAAAGAAAGTGATTCTTGCAATGCGTCAGGCATCGAATGACAGACGTGTTTCATCGGTAATTTTTACTGCAGTCGGCGACAAAGCATTTTGCACAGGCGGCAACACAAAAGAATATGCAGAGTATTATGCATCAAATCCCCAAGAGTATAAGCAGTACATGCGACTTTTTAATGACATGGTGTCATCAATACTAATGAACGACAAGCCTGTAATCTGCCGCGTAAACGGAATGAGAATCGGTGGTGGACAGGAAATCGGAATGGCTTGCGATTTCAGCATAGCTCAGGATATGGCTCGATTCGGTCAGGCCGGTCCGAAGCACGGCAGTGCACCCGACGGCGGCTCAACAGATTTTCTACCCTTGTTTGTAGGTATAGAGCGTGCGATGTATTCATGTACAGCCTGCGACCCATGGTCTGCCCACGAGGCATTGAGTTACGGTTTACTTACTGAAGTAACACCTGTATTAAAAGTGAACGGAGATTTTGTTCCGAATCCCTTGGTACATGTTGACAAATGGGTTGATAGCTTCGGTAATTTTGTTTATGGAAAAACAAAATCCGGAGAAGATTTAGTAAATGCGAAAGCTATGATTAAATCAGGTGAAATTGATTTGGCTATGCTCGACAAAGCAGTCGAAAAACTTGCTACCAAACTTATGCTTCTTATGCCCAATTGTCTAAGCAAAACTTTAAATTCATTGCGTAAGCACAAACTTGCTTTCTGGGATGCGAACAAAGAGAGCAACCGAGACTGGCTTGCACTAAACATGATGACTGAAGCAAAAGCAGGATTCCGTGCTTTCAACGATGGTCCTAAAGATAACAGGGAATGTGATTTTATCCTTCTGAGACAATTGCTTGCAGAAGGTCACGAATGGAATGATGAACTAATTAAGAAAATTTCTCCCCAAAGTAAATAAAAGGGAAAAAAATATGCAGAAAATACAGTTAGAATTCACACACGACGGAGCTGTTGCCAGAATCATTCTTAACGATGGCAAAGGAAATGTTCTTGATGCAGTTATGATGAAAGATTTACATGATTGTTTCAAACAGTTCAAAAAGAATAACAATATAAAACTAATTTCTTTTGAAGGAGCAGGGAAACATTTTTCTTTTGGTGCCAGTGTCGAAGAACATACTGAAACCAATTGTGCCGCTATGCTTATATCTTTTCATCAGTTATTTTATGAAATCATAGAATTGTCAATTCCAACCTTGGCTAAAATTTCAGGACAGTGCCTTGGAGGCGGTATGGAACTTGCACTTGTATGCAATTTTCTGTTTGCAGATAAAACTGCGTTTATGGGTCAGCCCGAAATTATGCTCGGTGTTTTTGCTCCTCCCGCTTCACTGATGTTACCGATGAAAATCGCAAGAG
>JBAYGQ010000481.1:0-2902 GCA_041666585.1 Bacteroidota bacterium | reverse complement strand
TCAATTAAATTACTGAAAGCTTTAAATACCGAATCAACTTCGTTCCTGTGAGCTCTCGGTACATACAAAGCTACAGTACGGTAAGACCGGCTGTATCTGGTATAGTAAGAGTATGTAATGTTTACAAAAACATCAGTTTCTTCTTCAGAGACCGTTATGTTCTCTAAACGGTTCGACATTGCATCGAAGGCAATTAGTTGAAAATTTGTGTACAAACCTGATTTTGAAATAATAATATTCGGAACAAATTTATTTTTAATAGTACGGGTAATTGTAGTCATCGAAAATACAAGTATTAATATACCTGCTAACAAAGCCGCTATTATTATAATCATTGAAGGTTTTCCACTTGCCAGACCGATAATTACAGCAAGGATGCCTCCGCCCAGCATTGCATAAAGTGTTCCTTTCAGAAAGGCATTTTTTTCACGGTAATCTTTTGAACGATTGATTTCCGCTTCTTCGGGACTGAGTTTCCATCCGGCAATTACTTCTCCTGAAATAATCTTGTTAAAATTACCCGCCTGAATAAAATAAGTAATACTGAAAACCAAACCTATAAGAATACCGAAAATACTTGTAATAAACGCAACAGTTGTAAAAGTTTTAACTGAGGAATCAATCCCGTAAGGAACATCCAATCCTGAATAAAAAACTAAAAATGCTATTGAACAAATAAAAACTGCCAGCCAAAAGAAAGCAATATAAAAGTAAAAATTTACTTTTAATGAAGAGTCATTCATTCTGTTACCCTATTTCTATCTTCTATTTAATTATTTATCCGTAAATTTTTTAGTCATTTGCAAAAATTCTTTATACATATTCTTATATAAGTCAATATCCGGAGCAAGCCTTATAGCTTCTTTGTAAGCTGAATCCGCTTCGGCAAAAAGGTTATTTCTTTCGTAAAATACAGCAAGTACAATTTGTGCCGGTGCGTTGTTCTCTCCGAAATCTACTTTAAGCATAGAAACTGTATCTCTGATATCTGTGGCTTTTCTATCTGAAAGAAACTTAAAACAGATTTCATCGGATTTTAATTCCTGATTCGAAGCAAGTAAAACCTTCCAGAAATAATATTCATCCCGTTTTAGCTTTAAATCTTTAGCATTTATTTCAATGAGACTGTCAGTTACGGTTTTCTTGAATTCAGGATTGCTGTAT
Source organism: Bacteroidota bacterium (assembly GCA_041666585.1). Taxonomy (GTDB): domain Bacteria; phylum Bacteroidota; class Ignavibacteria; order Kapaibacteriales; family UBA2268; genus JBAYGQ01. The sequence goes on along the minus strand of JBAYGQ010000481.1, from coordinate 1,738 downwards.
CTATCACTAATAACGAACTCATAAGAAATGTTATTACCGGGAATTCTTTCCCATGAAAAACTAACTTTATCGCCGATAATACTGAGTTTAGTGGGACAATTCACTTCAATTTTATCCGGTAAATCGCGTACAACACCTAAATTGATACTGCTGTTTCTTTTGTATTTATCTGAAACACCATTAATAAGATAGTCGGCTAAGCGGTCAAAAACTTTTGACTTTCTTATTGGTAATGCCTTAACAAGTTCGGATGCAGAATAAACTCCGGGCTTTTTTACTTCCATAGTACCACCTTTGATATGGAGCATACCTAAATAAGCTTTACCAGATATTTTAATATTATCTTTCATAAACAGACGATTGCCTGTAGTGAGTTTAGTCCAGGTACCTTTTCCGTCTCTCTGTACCTGAACATCGCCTATTGATGCAAGAACAATAAATTCCTCGCCTTTGGAAATTAACTCGCTTAGCGAAGCGAATAAAAACAGAAATGCGAAAATGTAAAAGAACTTTTTCATAATATTTTTCCTATATATTTATAAATAAATATTATTTTTCTTTGATTTCAGTTTCTTTCCATTATTCAAAATTACATTTTTACAAACACATCCAATAAAAAATTATTTTTCTTTGATTTTATTTATTCTCCTACCATTACAAACGCACCCCAATAGTAGGGGTCTTTGTATTTGCTTTGTATTTCTTGTTTTGCCTTGCTGAATGCCTCACGCTTGGTCATACCTGTTACCCAGTTTGCATAGAATTTTGTCATCATTTCCTGAGTAGGTGAATCGAATACCTTCCATAGCGTCATAACCACCGTTTTAGCTCCTGCTTGCTGGAAAGCACGTCTCAGACCAAAGACACCTTCACCGTTCTGAATTTCGCCTAATCCTGTCTCACAAGCGGATAATACGACTAACTCTGTATTTTCCAAATCAAGGTTCATAGCTTCGTAGGAGGTAAGGAAACCGTTGTCTTCACCTGTCGGAACAAAATTAGAACTGTCTTTATTATTAGCCGCTCCGGCGAAGAACAATCCTGAACGTAAAAGGGGATTTTCTACCATTCGCTTGGTCTCCATTCCGAAAGTTAAACTGCTGTCCTTTTTGATGTCAGATAAAAACAAGCCGTGTGTGGCTATGTGCAGAACTCTCGGACTATGTATGCTTTTTATAGCGGCTTTGATTGCTTCGTCTTTTATATATGATTTTACCACCCAGTTTTTGCTTTTCAGGTAATTATCAATATCGGAAACTTCTTTTTCTGTACCGGGAAGTGCTTTCAGAATTAAACCTCTGTCATTTCCGGTTCCAGTGTTTTGATTATCTATTGCAATTGCTACCTCATATTTTTTTTCTTTTTCTTTTAGTGTAGCTAACGGTAGATCGAAAGTGGGATTTCCAAATAGCTCTGCACTATTATAGATGTTTGTTTCAGTCTGTTTGCGGAAATAACCCGAAATTAAATCTTTTGTACTGTTCACCTGAAATATCTCCTGCTCTTGCATCAAATACTTTCCATCGGGCATAAGAAAAGTTTCAGGATTAATTTTGTTGTAAATACCGTCGCATGAAAGATAAATTCTTTTATATCCTTTGATTTTTTCGTAAATCTTTGACCAGTAATCATTGAAGGATTCTTTATCCTGTGCCATACTTTTCATACTTTTCATGTAAGCGGTATAGCATTTATTTTCAAGGTCGTTGCCGTTTTCAAGGATTACAATTTCGGGATA
>JBAYGQ010000480.1:0-2905 GCA_041666585.1 Bacteroidota bacterium | reverse complement strand
TGAAAAATAACGGCTTAACAGATACTAATAAAGTACATTCTATTGTTGCCGAAGGAAATAATATTTTCTTAGGTACGGAAGACGGTGTCTTTGTTTCTACTAACTTTGGTGATAAATGGATTAAGAAAAATAACGGTTTGTTAGATACAAATATCAATGCATTATTAATTAGCGACGATTACCTGCTTGCCGGCACTAACAGCGGGATGTTTAGAGCAAAAATAAGCGATTTGCTTTTTACCGGAGTTGATGATAAGCCTCTTTCCGAAAAGTATATGTTGAACATCTCCCCCAATCCAGCATCTGACAAGGTTTCAATTTCTTTTTCAAATGCGGAATTGTCCGCAAAAAGCATTGCAATTTACAATTCTCTGGGAGTAGAAATTAAGCGTTTTGATGAAAGCGAATTGTTGGGGAAAAGCTCTATTAATTTTACAACGGAAGGCTTCGCGTCCGGTATTTACTATTGCACAATCAGCACAGGTGCCGACAAAATAACAAAAAGCTTTGCGGTGGTGAGGTAATAGTATTTCAAGAACTACTTAAAAAATCATATTTCAGTTTATCATTTTTTTTCCTTAAATTTATAACTATGGAAATTGAATCAAATATAATAGAAAAAATAATCAAAAATCTGAATACTGAATTCTCGGAACAGTACGGAGATTTTAAGGGAATTTATCTGTTCGGCTCACGTGCCAGGGGTGACTTCAATGAACATTCCGATTATGATTTGGTACTACTGTTTGAATCTCCCAAAATCAGAAAGATTAAAAATATTTTAAGAAACAGAATCTACGATTTCGAAATAGAATATTTAATGAAAATTGATACTCATTTCGGATGTACAAATGATATAAATTCACCACGAAGTCCATTTTTTGATAATGTTCGTAAGGAAGGTATTTTCTTTGAATCAGGAAGATAAAAATAAATTAATCCGGCAAAACAAGAAATAATTTTTCTCTTCTCACAATCCCGAATACGAGTCTATATCTACTGTCAGGCTGAAATCGCCGGAAGGATACTTGGCATAGTATTTATTTTTTTGCAGGGGTGAGGTAAACTTAGAGAGTAGCTACTGAACTTTTTGGAATAGATTTAACTATCGCTTTCAAAACTTTATTAACGTTCTCCGAAGTTTTAAAAACATCAGCTATCTCTTTGTCAATTTCAATAAAAGTTACATTTTTTTTATAATAAGGATTGCGTTTGGCTTTTGAATAGTCAAATTCGTATTCCGGTAAAAGTTCGTCTTCAGGGGAATCAGTATTTATTTTTGTTTTCTTCATGTCTTTTCCTTTCATTTCTTGTTGCTTTTCTTGAACTGATAATACGAATATTTCCATTTCTTTCTGTAAACGAAATGATGAGCAGGTTATTTTTTGTTGAATAACCAATCATCACAAATCGTTCTTCTTTTTCTGAATGAGATGGGTCATGCAAAAAAGCCGCGAATTCATCATTCCATACAGTCAGGGCTTCTTCAAAACTAATTCCATGTTTTTGAAAATTAGTTTTTGCTTTTACTAAATCCCATTCAAATCTTAAATCTAACATTTAATTGATAATCTTATTGTTTAATTTAACAAATATAGGAATTACACTGAAATATTCAATATTATTTTTTAAATGTTCTTTCTCACAATCCCGAATATGAGTCTATATCTACTGTCAGGCGGACATCGCCGGAAGGATACTTGGCATAGTATTTTTCTAATGCAGTCTTAAGAGCCGCTCTGAGTTTTGCTCCCTTCGCATCGCTTGTCTTGGAATTTTTAATTACGATAATGCGTCTGTAATAGGTGCGGATTCTGGGAATCACCGGCTCGACAGGTCCCAGCACAGTCATATATTTTGAATTTTGAGGCAGAAGTTCAGCAAAATATTTTGCGTTGCGTATTACATCAGTCAGTTCTTTTCCTGATAATTCAATTATATTGAACCGCGAAAAGGGAGGATAGAAGGCATTTTTCCTCTGTACAATTTCGTAATTAAAGAAATCGGAATAGGAGGCTAAGAGTGCGGACTGAATAGCCGGACTGTACGGATGATTTGTCTGGATATAGACTTCACCGGGCTTGTCGCTGTGTCTGCCGGCACGTCCCGACACTTGAGTAAGAAGCTGGTAAGTTCTTTCGGAAGCGCGGAAATCGGGCAGGAACAACTGCATATCGGCATTAATCACACCGACTAAAGTAACCCGCTCGAAGTCGAGACCTTTAGCCACCATTTGCGTACCGAGCAGAATGTCAACCTCGCCGCTTGCAAAACTGTGCAGAAGCCGGCGGTGACTGCCTTTTTTCGAGGTAGTATCCAAATCCATTCTTGCGATTTTTGCTGTGATACCCATCTTCTGAAAATACTCATTCAGTTCATCTTCAATTCTCTGAGTGCCGAAACCCACTACTCCGAGATGATGATTTTTACAGGCGGGACAAACCTGCGGCATATTGATTGTATATCCGCAGTAATGGCATCTTAGCTGTCCTTTTGCCTTGTGGTAAGTAAGCGAAACTGCACAGTGCCTGCACTGGGGGATATTTCCGCAATCCTGACACTCCAGATATGACGAGAAGCCGCGTCGGTTCTGGAATAAAATTACACCTTCCTTTTTTTTCAGTCTCTCGATTATTGCATTGATTAAAACAATGGAAAGCGTTCCATGCACAAGCGATTTCTTCTTTTCTTCGAACATATTAACAATCTGAACGGAAGGCATCTTAGCATTGTCGGCTCTCTCCGTCAGTTCGAGCAGTTTATATTTACCCGAATGTGCATTGTGCATACTTTCGATAGATGGAGTGGCAGAGCCGAGAACGACAATCGCGTTTTCGATTTTTCCGCGCATTACGGCAACGTCTCTTGCATTGTAGCGGGGATTAGGCGAATCCTGCTTGTACGA
>JBAYGQ010000479.1:0-2905 GCA_041666585.1 Bacteroidota bacterium | reverse complement strand
TCAACATCCTCGCTATTCAAGTTCTGAGAAGCAAGAACAAGATTGTGCAGACCTTTATGAGGAAGAACGGCACCTATGTATCCAATCTGAACAGGTGAATGAATCTGTACCTGAGCCGAAGTGGCTGGTTTCTGAAATGTATCAGTTATTTTACTTGCCTGATGAACAACTGTGATATTATTATGCTGACCGGAAAATTCAATTAACAATTCAGCCTGTCTTGTAGAGACCGCAAAAGTATAATCAATCAAATTGTTGATTAAATTTTGTGCCGAATTAATTCGTTTGTTATAAGAAATATCAAGCTCTTCATTTTGAAATGCCAGTTCAGATTCGGCAAAGAAATCGGTGCTTTCCCAAATTGATAAATCAGAATTGAAAAGATAAAGCTTAGGGTCAATCAAATGATAATTGTGAGGTGTATAGAGACTCGGTATTCTGCGGAGTTTCACCAATTCGGCAATTGCAAAGGACAGACCGAGAAAATTGTGGAAATGAACTAAATCGGGTTGTTCACTATCTAAAACTTCTGAAAATAAATCAAGAATTATATTATCACAAATTTCACGTTCAGGCTCGTTTGTGTCGAGAAACAAAGAAGGTCTGTTATATACCCCGTAAAGAGAAACTCCGTTTTCTAAAGTCTTTTCCAAGAAGTATGGTGTATGATTGACTGCGTGATTCCCTGCGGCATAGAATACAGATATTATATATCCCTCAGCAGATAGTTGTTCGGCAACTGTTCGGGGAAACATTGTGCCGCCGCCGCTTTCGTGCCATCCGAACATAGTAAATAATATACGTTTTTGATCCTCATTTATATTTTTTATATCATTAGGTTGGTCTTCTTCAATTAATATAAGGTTCTCAATATCCGATTCTTCGGGTACATTTAAAATTAAATAATTTCCTTCGATACGGTAACCGTCTTCTGCATAAAAGTCCTTATCATCACATTTTACGAGATGTCCCCACTTTTTGAAGAATAGTTCTCTGTTTTTCTGCTCACGCGGGGAGTCAATATCCATGAGGTCATCGCCTAGTACCTGTCGGATTTTCTTAGTGTTTGATTCGTAATGAGTGAGAACAATTTCAGGATTATAAATAACTTTTAATCCTGCAGAATTTACTTTCATACAGATATCAGAATCCTCATAACCGAAGATATAATCTTCATCAAACCCGCCAACTTCTTCAAAAATATTTTTCCGAATGGCAAGGCAGGCACCTGTTACAAACTGTACTTGTCTGCGTTTGTTCACAAATGGCATAGAGGAATCAGAATTAAGATATGCGTGATACGGTTCTTCCGGATGATTAGGTCTTGCGCCGAAAATCATTCCTGCATGCTGGATTGAACCGTTTTCATAAAGAAGTTTTGCACCCTGAATTGCTGTATCTGAGTGATTCTCAAATTCTGTTTTAATTGCATCGAGCCAGCCGGGGAAAGGATTGGTATCATTATTCAGAAAGACAAGATATTTACCTTTTGCAATTGCGGCACCCTGATTATTTGCTTTTGCATAATTTTCATTAACCTGATTTTTAATCAGATTTATTTTATAATCTAAATCAGCCAGAATTGAAGCAGTATCATCGTTTGATGCGTTGTCAATTATGATAATTTCAAAAGTGTTGTCTGAGGCTGTTTGTTGAATACCTTCAAGACATTGCAGAGTATATTTAATGTTATTAAAAACAGGAATGATAATAGAAAAGGTAATTTCTTCATTCTGCGAATAGGGGACTACGGAATCGAAAAGATTCATTTCATAACTGTCCTGTTCCGTTTCATAAGTAATTTCATTTAATTGAGAAACATCGGTTTGGATAGGCTCATTCTTAATTTCAGGATTTATAAGATTTAAAATATGAGTTTTAAGTTCGAGCGATTTGTTATGTCCGGGATTGATTTCCAATTCTTTTTCAAGAGCATTCAGAGCAGAAGCATTAGAATCGGTTTGCATTAAACAAACAGCCTGAGTATAGTAGAGACCCGGAGTAAAATATCCTGATGTGTCGGAAAGTGTAGTTGCTTCGGATAGCTTTTGCAGAGCATCTTCATACATATTTGAGCAGATTAAATCTACACTTTCATTGATAAGTTTTTGAATCAAATTAAAAGTATGCTTTTCAATCTGTGGTTTAATAATGTAGTTGTATTTTAAATTAAAGTGCAAATTAATTGAAGAAAGAAATTTGATTTTGTCCGAAAGAAGTTCTGAAGAATTCACATTAGGTTGAATTCTGCAGACAGACAGAATTTCGTCAATGTATCCGATACTGCCGTTTTGTGCATTCAAGATATTCAGAGACCAAAAAGGAAATTTATTTTGGAAGTACCAATCCGGAAAATTTTCATTCATCTTTTTTCTAAACATAATAGAAGATGTTTGAATGAAATTATCTTTTAATAAAGCCTCAATATCTGATAGCGGAAGCGGTTTGTACCTACTGTTTCCCTTTTCCGGGACTTTTTGGTAAAAAGTGTGCGATAGTTTGTTTGAATCATCATAATTAATTTCTACATTATGAAAACAAACAGCACAGTATTTATTTGAATCGAGGAAATCTACCTGCTTTTGTAATTTTTCAAATGATGTCCAGTAGTCGTCTCCCTCGAGAATAGCTATGTATTCGCCTTTACAATCATTGAGTGTTTGAAGTAAATTCTGATTAATACCGATTTCATCTTCCCGGAGGAACGGACGGATAACATTATGATATTTTGAAAGATATTCCTGAATAATTTTTCTAGTGTTATCTGTTGAGCAGTCATCACCTATAACAATTTCGCAATCGAAATTAACTTCCTGTTCCAAAGCACTTTCGATAGCCTGAGCCAAGTGTTTTTCATTGTTACGGGTGAGTATTAAAACGCTAACTTTCATCTTGTTCTATCAAT
>JBAYGQ010000478.1:0-2909 GCA_041666585.1 Bacteroidota bacterium | reverse complement strand
ACCTGCTATACAAGACTCGGATAAGGACAACACTTCATTGCCGAGATAATCGTAAATGCTAAGCTGTACCTGCGTTTCTACTTCGCTGTTATACTTCAGTCTGAATGTGTTGTTTGCAGGATTAGGAAACAAAGAAAGTTTGAACTCAGTTAGTTTTTCCTGTACATTTGTTATACCGAAATCAGAGAGTTTGGCTCTGAAAACTCTATTAATTTCTGCTGCAAAAGCAAATTCATTACTAATTGCAATAGACCAAATATATGGTTCAACATTATTTTCGGTTAATCCTTCGTTTATTGATTTCCAAGTTATTCCCATATCTGAGGATAAATATATACTTCTTTCCCACATTATACCTGCAAAAATGTAATTATTTAAAGCAACTATTGAATAAATATTTTTTGTGAAATTAGTATTTTCTTGCATCCAATAATCTCCGGAATCTAATGATGAGTAAATACCATTATTTGTACCGATGAAAAGTTTACTTTCGTTTTTTGAAAATGTGTGTACGATGATATTTTGTAACCGACTTTTAGCATAGTAATCAGGATAGTTACCATTTTTTAAAAAAAGAATTCCATTTTTGGAACCCAAAATAATATTATTACCAATTCCGAGCATTGAATAATATTCAAGTCCCATTTCAAAAAAAAGGGAAATCCAAGTACTACCGCTATCTTTTGAAAAAGAAATATCACCATCAGATAAACCTATGAAGATACGACCCCTTTCATCTAATGTAATTGCATTTACATTCTGAAAATCAAACAAACCTTTATGAATATCTTTCCATTCTCTTCCTCTATCAGTTGATAAGTATAAGCCATTATTATAAGTACCAATAATTATTAAGTCACCTCTAATTAGTAAAGAATTCACTTCAATATTTAAAGAATCGCTTGAAATTAATGCTTTCCAGTTATCACCGTTGTCCTCTGATATAAACAAGCCCTTTTCTGTTCCGGCATAAATGATATTTTCGCTCACTGCTAAACATATGATATTGCTTCCGATATTAATATTTTTAAGTTCTTCCCACTGTGCAAAAACGGAAGTAAAACTCGTGATAGAAACTAAGAATAGAATTAAATACTTTTTCATTTTATATTCCCTTATTTTTTTTCTACAAATCAATAAAATCAAGCTAATCCTTCAATCCTGTAAATCAAGGTTCAGACATTACTTCAAAATAACCAACCCCTGCGTTTGCACACCGGCACCACAACGCACTTTCACAATATAATAACCTGTGGAAAGACGGCTGCAATCAACTGTTTTCTCATTAGCACCTGCAACACATGGCTCTGATAAACTCAACACTTCTTTACCGAGATAATCATAAATGCTAAGCTGTGCCTGCTTTTCAACATCGCTGTTGTACTTCAGTCTGAATGTGTTGTTTGCCGGATTAGGAAATAAAGAAATATTAAACTCATTAATCTTTTCCTGTACATTTGTAATACCGAAATCAGAGAGTTTGGCTCTGAAAATCCGGGAATCGGCGGAGACAAAAATGTATTCATATCCAATTACAATTGACCATTTCCTAACGGAACCGAAAGAAATGTACGAAACTAAATTTTGATTTACTAATTTCCAGTTCTCACCAAAATCTATTGATTGAAATAATCCTTTTGATCTAGAAATTGCAAAAATATTGTTATTAACTAAAACCATAGATTGAATATTATCTGAAAAATCTATATTAACTCGTGTCCAATTATCCCCGGAATCCTCTGCTAAGTATAAACCATTATCAGTTCCGGCAAAAACATTGTTTTCGTTTTTTGCGAACGAGCTTATTCCTATACTATCCAAACGTTTTCTACTATAAAAGTCTAAAGAGCTTCCATTTTTAGAAAAAAGAATACCCAAATTAGTTCCTGCAATAATATTATTGCCTATACAAATAAATGCAGTAACTTCATACCCTTTTTCATAAAACTTATGATCCCAACTATCTCCATAATTAGAAGATGAAGAAATTTCATAATTTTCTGACCCCACATAAATACTTCCTGAATTATCAAATACAATTGCATTTATAGGAATATCAATTGTTATATCAAACATATTATGAAGATTTTTCCATTTTGAACCATTATCAAAAGAAATGAATAAACCAAGGCTTCTGGTACCTATAATGATTGTATCGCCCTTAACAGCAACGGAAAGGACTCTCATATCAATAGTATCTTGTGTAATTAATTCTTTCCAGTTATCACCGTTGTCCTCTGATATAAACAAGCCCTTTTCTGTTCCAGCATAAATGATATTTTCGCTCACTGCTAAACATGTGATATTGCTTCCGATATTAATATTTCTAAGTTCTTCCCACTGTGCAAAAATATGTGTAGAATTAAGAAGAAAGAGAAAAGCGATTAGTAGGATTTTTTTCATAAGTTCACCTTCATTTAAAATTTCTTTGTCAAAATAAATAACAAATTTTAAAAATGCACCGCCCTATAATTAGAAAGACACGGTTTTAGAAAATAGAAGAAAGAACAAAGAAAATAGAATTTAAAAGTCCTTTTATGTACTTTTCTAAAATGTGTACACTCTCTTATATAGAAAGACACATTTTTTTGCAAAAGGTCTCAAAAAATCTTAAAATAATTTTTTTTTCTTTTAAAATCCTGCGTATCCTCTAATCCTATAAATCAAGGTTCAGATATTTATTTCAAAATAACTAAACCCTGCGTCTGCACACCGGCACCGCAACTCACTTTCACAAGATAATAACCTGTGGAAAGAACGCTACAATCAACCGTTTTCTCATTTGCACCTGCTATACAAGACTCGGATAAGGACAACACTTCATTGCCGAGATAATCGTAAATGCTAAGCTGTACCTGCGTTTCTACTTCGCTGTTATACTTCAGTCTGAATGTGTTGTTTGCAGGATT
>JBAYGQ010000477.1:0-2916 GCA_041666585.1 Bacteroidota bacterium | reverse complement strand
TACTGAAAGCAAAAATGTTCAGGATTTAAACGAAATCGAACGGGATTCATTAATAAAGCGGTTCGAGATGACTTTTGAATTAGCTAATAATGTACTGAAAGATTTTCTGCAGTTACAGGGAGAAACCGAGTTGTTCGGTTCAAGGGATACTTTCCGGACAGCTTTCCAACGTGGGATAATAAAAGACGGCGAGCTTTGGATGGAGATGATTGAAAGCAGAATTAAATCTGTTCACACTTACGATGAAGAAAAAGCAAAAGAGCTTTCTAAAACGATTTATGAAAATTATATCGGATTATTCAAAAGCCTTGCCGTTACATTGGAAAAATATTCTGAATAATTTATGAACTACGGACTAAGCGAAAATACAATCAATAAACTGTTTTCTGTTTTCAGAGTGTTTCCGCAGATTGAAAAAGTGATTCTGTACGGCTCCCGTGCTACGGGAACTTTCAGAGAAGGATCTGATATTGATTTTGCGGTTGAGGGAAACATTGATTATAATTTATTGCTTAAAATCGGCAGTTCCATTGACGAACTGAATTTACCTTATGAAACAGATATTCTGAGTTATCAGAACATAGAAAATAAAGAATTAAAAGAACAAATAGATTTAAACGGAATAGTATTTTTTGAGAATAAGTAAAAAGAATATTTAGTTAACATAAATTGAAAAAATTATGCTGGAAGAAATTAAAAAACTGAATGCTGAGATTAGCACTGCCATAGCGAATATTAAATCCGCTGAAGATCTGGAAAATTTCAGATTGGAGTACCTTGTAAAGAAAGGTAAAGTACAGGTACTTTTCGATAAACTCAAAGATGTTCCCAAGGAAGAAAAACCTGCTATCGGCAAAGATTTGAACGTACTCCGGACTTTTGCCGAAGCTGAATTCAAACGGCTGAAAGAAGAGTATGAAATCAAAGCGGAGACTACTGCCGACTTCGACCTGACACTGCCCGGCAGAACAGGCTTTACGGGTACATTTCATCCGGTTCAGCAGATTAAAAGAAAGATGGTGGATATTTTCGAATCAATGGGGTTCGCTGTTGTCGAAGGTCCCGATATTGAGGACGGCTACCATAATTTCGATGCGCTGAACTTCGCTCCCGACCATCCGGCGCGGGATATGCAGGATACTTTTTTCTTGAAAACAGGGAAAGATCATCTGTTGCGAACGCATACTTCACCGGTGCAGATACGGGTAATGAAGTCTCAGAAACCTCCGATACGCTGTATTATGCCCGGTCGTGTGTACCGCAACGAGGCAATCAGCGCCCGCTCTCTTGCTGAGTTCCACCAGATAGAAGGACTTTACATAGATAAAAAAGTATCCCTTGCGGAGTTAAAGGGAACAATGATGGTTTTTGCCCGCAGAATGTACGGCGAAGATTCCAAATTCCGTTTTCGTCCTTCGTACTTTCCTTTTACAGAGCCGAGTGCCGAAATGGATATCAACTGTTATATATGCGGCGGTGCGGGTTGCAGAATTTGCAAGCACAGCGGCTGGTTGGAGATTGTCGGGTGCGGTATGGTTCATCCGAATGTTCTCAGTGAATGCGGTATTGACCCTGAGGTTTATTCCGGATATGCTTTCGGATTCGGAATTGAGCGCGTCAGCCTGCTGATGACGGGTATTGACGACATTCGCCATTTTTATGATAATGATGTAAGAGTGCTGAAACAGTTTTAGAAAGTGAAATATGCAACCAAATGAATCAGTCTTTTCGAAGGAAGAAATTATTAAAAAGTTAAAAGAGGAAAAAACTTTTTTAACTGAAAAATATGATATATCTGAAATCGGGCTTTTCGGTTCTTATGTTCGCAATGAACAAGGAAATGACAGTGATTTGGATGTTTTGATTTCTTATAATAAATCACCTGATTTTTTTAAATTTTTGGAATTAGAAGAATATTTAAGCGATTTATTAAATATTAAAGTTGATTTGGTTACAAAAAATTCTCTGAAGCCTATCATCGCATTTTATGTTAATAAAGAAGTGGTCTATGTATGAAAAGTAAGAACCACCCCTGCCCCTCCTAGTTTAGGAGGGGAAATTTTTGAAGTTACACAAAAATAGACGGTATTTTTTTTATTATTACAAAATATTATTTTATGCGAATTCTAATTGTCGAAGATGATGAAAAAATCGGGGATGTGCTTAAACGTGGTTTAACTGAACAGCACTACTCTATAGATTGGGCAGGTGACGGTGAAGAAGGATTGTTCCTCGCTCAAACGAATGACTACGACCTTATTATACTCGATATTATGCTTCCTAAAATGAACGGCTGGGATGTGTGCCGGGGTATCCGACAGGAGAAAATCGCTACACCTATTCTTATGTTAACCGCAGTGGATTCTGTTGAAGACAAAATACGCGGACTCGATTCCGGAGCAGATGATTATCTGACGAAACCTTTCCATTTCGGTGAACTTCTGGCACGTGTCCGCTCGCTTATACGAAGGCAGACCGAACAGAAAACATCAATTATCGAAGCAGGTGACCTTATAATAAATACTACAACAAGAGAGGTAACAAGAGCGGGCAAAGAAATTTTGCTAAGTGCCAAAGAGTTCGCTCTGCTTGAATATTTTGTGTTGAACCAAAATAAAGTGCTAACACGCCAGATGATTTCCGAGCATGTGTGGGACCTGAACTTCGACCCGCAGTCAAATGTAATTGAATCTTTCATTCGTTTCCTGCGTCAAAAAGTTGACAAAGGCTTCGATACTCAGTTAATTCATACTCTCCGCGGTGTAGGCTATAAGTTTTCTTTATAATCTTTAATATTAAAATTAAATTGTTTTTTTTAAAGAAATAACAAATCATTATAATGACTTTTATATCATTCTTTACTTCTTTAATTTATATTAGAGAAAAATTTGTGGATTAGCTTTTCTATATGTATAT
>JBAYGQ010000476.1:0-2929 GCA_041666585.1 Bacteroidota bacterium | reverse complement strand
TGAACATTAAGTAATATCCACTTGCTTTTTTTTCTGCAATCTGACCTCTCAAATCAGCATTTTCATACTCGTTTAAAAATCCTAATGAGTTTCCATTGTTATCAAAGTGTTCAACGGTTTGTAGGTCGTCCATTTCAGAGTTCCAAAGCATTATATCTCCAAATCCGAAAACATCTATATACCCATTAGTTGAGTAATAAAATTTATCTTCGGTTTCTCCGTGTTTTTCATATACTTCTTGGTTTAAGTCATTTGCTACTTCAATAAATCCAAGTTGTTCTTTTTGTTTTGCGTTCATATAATTAATTTTAATAGTTGATAATCAAATAAATAACTGGCACTAACACCGTGTATAAGCAATGGCACATAAGCGGTGTGCTAATTTGAAAGTGTGTACAAGTGCCACTGCTCATACACGAAACGTTATACACAAGCACTACATCAGTTTCCAAATGAGGTTTTGTGTTTAAAAATTAATAAAGCAGATTTAAAACATCCTCTGACAATTCTCTGTGGTCAATAATAACTGGATACCATTCTTCCAAATATTGATTAGTTCTTATTGAACAGTCCGCCCTACCATCTTTATGTTCAGAGCGATTCCAGCACAGCATATAATCAGGTGATTCTGCGTTCATCCATTTCGGCTTGTATCTAACTATAAAATTAGAGTTAGTGCTTGGCTTTATTCCTACACATTTCCCTTGCATTAGATATTCCAACGCTTCTGTAAATGTCATTTTTGTTTGTAATGTTATTGTTCTCATAATCTGCTTTTTTAATTTTTATTATTGTTTCAATTTAACTTTTCTCGTAACTTACCGTGCCAGTGTATAACACACAATTAGCCCAATTTCGTGCCTCAACTGTGCCAATCGTGAGCCGTTAGTAGCAATGCCTCGTAGCATTTAATCAACGGTAGTGGTTAATCATTTTTTATTTGTTTTTTGCCCTCGCTCTTTTGCTTATCAGCAATTAGTTTTTTGGCATGTACTTCTAAAATGTCCTGTGCTAAATTTTTAAAGTCACTGCCTTTATCAATAGCCTCTTTTGCAATTTCTTTTATGCAATCTTCTGTTAAGTCTAAGTTTTTACGCTTCATCTTCCACTAATTTTTTAGCTTGTGTTAATTTCTCAATAATTTCATCAATCGACCATTCCATTCTGTTTATTGCATAACCTAATTCATCAGGAAAATGAATTGTTTTAAAATCAATAGCGTGGTTTGGTGTTGCGTGCCCATCAGCAATCAAAAAACTTTCAATATGTTCTTTTTTACCAGCGATATTACATTTTGTAATTTGGTCGCTATCATTTACTTCTAATATTTCAATAAGTAAATTTTCAGCATTGCAGTAATGGTATTCAACACAATCATTATAAGATGTACAAACAAAAGCATCTTGTATTAGTGTTGGCAATAACTCACTTTTTAAATTCAAGTGCATTCCTATTTCTCCGCTGTTTCTTCTAAAAGAAATTACTTCTAATTTTTTACCTTCAAATCGTTTCATAATTATATGTATTAAGTTTATAATTAAATTAACACTACAAAGATATACCATATACATCATATATCCAAATCTTTTTGCAATTATTTTTCATTTTTCTTTAAAATATTTTTTATAGTATTGTAAATCAGTATTTTAAAATATTTATTTTCCCTTCCCTAAAAAACAAATAAAAAGTTCGGTATTTCAAATTAGCGTAAGTGATGGCACAGCTACTAACACGTGCTTAGTTCAATAAAAGCCGTATTAGCCTTGTAGCTCTGAATGGTGGTTAGTTGTCGGCTTTTACTGAAACCAAGCACAAACCGTTAGGTGCAAGTTTTAAATAAATATTTTTTGCCAACGCTCCCATAAAATTTTTCAAATTTTTAAAATATTAGATACATTCGGCATATAAATATTCAATACTTCAACTAATTCCTGTTTACATTCATCCGTCAAATTCTTACTTTTATTTTCGTTCAACAAAATCATAAATGAACTCACAACTTTATTAAACTTAAAACTTTCGGTATAGTCAAATACTTGCTTTTTGAACTTAACTATATCAATAGTTTCTTCGCCTGTTCTGCTCATCCATTCTTTCATCTTGCCAATAAATCTGCGTATGCCATTTATGTTTTGGTCGCTCCAACTTCCACCATCAAAGTAATGCCCGATAAACATTAAGTAAAAACGAATTTCATCACTGTCGTAATTATCCAAGTTCACAACATTTCCTTTGCTCTTACTCATTTTTTCGCCATTGTTCAAAATCATTCCCTGATGAATAACTCTTGTAAATGGTTCTTCAAAATCAATGAAGCCAATATCATACAAAAACATTGTAATAAACCTTGCGTAAATCAAGTGCATACAGGCGTGTTCGCTCCCACCAACATACAAATCAACTGGTTTTGGCTTTATGCCTTTAATCAAGCAGTAGATAATGAAATAGAAGCTACTATCAACAAAAGTGTCCATCGTGTCTTTTTCACCTTCAATCGGAATAGGGCAACCCCATTTTCTTTGTCGGCTAACACACCAATCGTGCAAGTTTTCCAACCAAGCCCTTTGTGCATTTATAGTGCTTTTGGGGTAATCAATTTTATCCAAGTTGGCAATCAACCTTTCTTTGTATGCGGTAGTTTTGAAATACCATTGGTTCAAAGTTTTTTTAATTACAACAGAATTACATCTATCGCATTTACCATTCTTAACTTGCTCCCTTGCCAAAACAGTTTCGCAACTTTCACAATAATCTACCTCACCATCTTTTTTGTAAGCCAATCCTTTTTCGTAAAGTTTTGTAAACAACCATTGTGTATGTTTTTGGTAACTATCATCACTCGTAATTAGCAATTCTTCAAAATCGGTATTCATTTGTTTCATCTGCAAACGAAACTTGTCAATATTTTCATAGGTAACTTCTTTAGGTT
>JBAYGQ010000475.1:0-2934 GCA_041666585.1 Bacteroidota bacterium | reverse complement strand
TCTTTCGGCTCAATGTTAAGTGCGGTATGGATTGTAATTGCTAACTCCTGGCAACAGACTCCGGCGGGTTACCACATTGTCGGAGAAGGAATAACTACACGTGCAGAAATTGTTGACTTTTGGGCTATGATTTTCAATCCGTCTTCAATGGAAAGATTATCTCATACTTTGTCAGGTGCCTGGCTAAGCGGAGCATTCCTTGTATTAAGCGTTGCCGCTTATTATTTACTTAAGAAAAAGCATATTGAATTTGCAAAGTCTTCCTTTAAAATTGCTCTGCTTTTTGCCCTGTTCGCATCTTTGTTTCAGTTGTTTACGGGACATCAGAGCGCTATGGGGATAAGTAGAAATCAACCTGCAAAATTAGCCGCCTTCGAAGCACATTATGATTCTTCCGCTGTAGCTGATTTATACCTTTTTGGATGGGTAAGCGACAGAGAGCAGAAAGTGAATTTTGCTGTAAAATTTCCCGGTATGCTCAGTTTTCTTATTTCAGGTAATACACATCAGAAAGTTACCGGACTTAATGCTTTTGATAAAAAAGACAGACCTCCCGTAAATATCGTTTTTCAATCTTATCACTTTATGGTAGCTATTGGAGTCAGTCTGATTGCTCTTAGTATTATCGGTATTTTCCTTTGGTGGAGGAAAAAACTATTCGTAAACAAATGGCTTTTGAGGATATTTGTAATAGCGGTATTAGGTCCACAAATTGCTAATCAATTAGGGTGGATATCGGCAGAGGTCGGAAGGCAACCATGGATTGTTTACGGATTATTGAGAACATCCGATGCTATATCGAAAGCAGTAACGGCAAATCAAATCTGGTTTTCATTAATTCTTTTTACTCTGATTTATGCTCTGTTATTTGTATTATTTATTTATCTTCTGAATGAGAAGATAAAACACGGACCCGAAGATACTGAAGCGATTATTACAGAATAATAAAATTTGAATATTTTTTTATGAAATACCGGAATTTATAAAATGGAATTTACGCTCGACTTAAATACAATCTGGTTTCTGCTTATCGGTTTATTATTAACCGGATACGCTGTGCTGGACGGCTTTGACCTTGGAGTCGGTGCTTTGCATTTACTCGTTAAAGATGATACAGAACGAAGAATGTTGATTAATTCTATCGGTCCTGTCTGGGACGGGAATGAAGTATGGTTAGTAACAGGCGGCGGCGCATTATTTGCTGCTTTCCCTGTTGTATATGCAACTGTATTTTCAGGTTTTTATACCGCATTTATGCTTTTGTTATTTTGTTTAATATTCAGAGCAATAGCAATAGAGTTTAGAAGTAAGCAGGAAAGCAAACGCTGGAGACAGATGTGGGATTTTGCTTTCAGTATATCAAGTATTTTTATTGCTTTTTTAATGGGTGTTGCCCTCGGAAATATTATTACAGGTATTCCTATTGATACGAACAGAGAGTTTACCGGAAATTTTTTAAGCCTGATTAACCCTTATACAGTTTTAGTAGGAGTTACAACTATCGCGTTATTTACGATGCACGGCTCTATTTATCTGGCTATGAAGACTGAAAATGAACTTCAGAAGAAAATAGAACTGTGGATTAATAACACAATCATATTTTTTGTTATCTGTTATGTAGCAACTACAATGGCAACGCTGATTTATTACCCGCATATGGTACAGCATTTCAAGGATTTCCCTTTGATGTTTATCGTAGCTTTACTCAATATGCTGGCAATCGCTAATATACCCCGTGAAATCTATCATGGCAGAGAATTCAGAGCTTTCATTTCTTCAAGTTTAAGCATAGTCGCTTTATTAGCTCTTTTTGCAATAGGTTTATTTCCTAATATTATATTGTCGAATCCCAATCCTGAGAATAGTTTGAACCTTTACAATGCTGCTTCATCGCAAAAGACATTAGGCATAATGCTTACATTCGCAATTATCGGACTGCCTTTTGTTGTAGGATATACTTTTAGTATTTACTGGATTTTCAGGGGAAAAGTAAAAATTGATAAAACAAGCTATTAAAAATAATTATGAATTATGAGTTATGAATTATGAATTTGAAAACGGTTTCTTAGTTAAAAAACAATTATAGGTAAATTGAAATGCGAATTTTTAATATCCAATATCTTTTTCTTTTTGTAATTTTTTCCTTTATGTTTTCTTGTAGTGAAAACAAAGAGCCGTCGGACTATCTCCCTAAAAATACCGACTCAATTTCCAAGAGTATAAAAGATACTGCACATATTGAAAAAGCTAAACGAAATTTTCTGCCTTATGATTCTATTACAAACGAAAGTCTGACAACAATTATTCAGGCAAGCAGTGACCCGAATGTTAAGTTTCTCGGTAAAAAAGTCTCAATTCAGATTACGGGAATTGACTCAAGATTAGGCTCCGGCTGCCCTCATGCAGATGCCAATCATCTTCTTAATATATGGCTCGATTCCGGTAAAATCGAAATTATCTCCGTGCCGCGCGGAACATTTGCAGATGCGGGATTTGATGATACTACCGGACTTAATTACTTAGCGAATGTAAGAGCAAACCGAAGCAGAAAGACATATTTGAAAACGATTTCCGAAATTACGGGTACTAAAAAAATTGATTATTATGTTGAATTCGGCTTCTCTCAGGCTATCGGCTTGATTGAACTGCTTGGATTCAAAAATAATTCCGTTCAGATGCTCAGGATGCTCAGAAGCAGAAAGGCATTCGGAATAGGTGATTTCCAGCGAGCTTACAATCAGGGGCAATTCATCAGACAGATGATTCTGAGCCACTTTAATGACATCAAAGGATTGCCCGGCGACGCTCTGATTTTTGGTGCTATCCATTTAGTTGACACCGATTTAAAATTTGAAACCGCAAAAGAAATTATACGCATTCTCAGAGAAAAGGGCTTCCCCCGCAGTCCTAACGACTGCATTGTTAGATTAAAAC
>JBAYGQ010000474.1:0-2953 GCA_041666585.1 Bacteroidota bacterium | reverse complement strand
GAAGCAATTACAAAGTTTTTAAATTATATAGCTGTTGACCCGGATGTGGCAACAGTTCCAGTAATGCTAGATTCTTCAAAATGGTCTGTGATTGAAAGCGGCTTGAAATGCCTTCAGGGCAAAGGAATAGTTAATTCTATTTCGCTTAAAGAAGGGGAAGAAGTTTTTAAGACTCATGCCCGAAAAATTTTACAATTCGGTGCCGCAGTAGTTGTAATGGATTTCGATGAAAAGGGACAGGCTACGGATTTTAAACGCAAAACAGAAATATTATCTCGTGCTTACAAAATTTTAGTTGACGAAATCGGTTTCAATCCACAGGATATTATCCTCGACCCAAATGTTTTAACCATTGCTACCGGAATTGAAGACCATAACAATTATGCTGTTGATTATATAGAAACTGTCAGATGGATTAAGCAGAATCTGCACCTGGCTAAAGTAAGCGGCGGAATCAGCAACGTTTCATTTTCTTTCCGTGGTAATGATGTAATCCGCGAAGCTTTTCATTCTGTTTTTCTGTATCATGCCGTAAAAGCGGGATTAGATATGGGTATCGTAAATGCAGGGCAACTTGAAGTTTATGAAAATATAAATCCCGAACTCAAAACATTGCTCGAAGATGCAATCTTCAACCGCAGAACCGATGCGACGGAAAGGTTACTTGACTATGCTGAAAAAACTAAAAATACAGGTACTAAAGAATCAAAAGAAAAGATTGAAGAATGGAGAAAACTATCTGTAAATGAGAGATTAAAACATTCTTTGATTAAAGGTATTACCGACTTTATTGATTCCGATATCGAAGAAGCCCGTGCAATTGCATCCAATCCTTTGGACATAATCGAAGGACCTCTTATGGACGGTATGAATCATGTAGGAGAGTTGTTCGGCTCAGGAAAAATGTTTCTTCCTCAGGTAGTTAAAAGCGCACGTGTAATGAAAAAAGCGGTAGCTCTGCTGATTCCATATATTCAGTTATCTCTTGCTTCATCCGAGAAAAAAACGGCAGGGAAAGTACTTCTTGCTACAGTTAAAGGTGATGTTCACGATATTGGTAAAAACATAGTATCTGTCGTTCTTGCCTGTAACAATTTTGAAATTATTGACCTCGGCGTTATGGTACCCGCTCAGAGAATAATTGACGAAGCCATAAAAGAGAATGTTGATATTATCGGTTTAAGCGGATTGATAACTCCGTCTCTCGATGAAATGATTCACGTTGCTTCCGAACTTGAACGCAACGGCTTTAAAATACCTTTGCTGATAGGCGGAGCTACTACCTCACGCGTGCATACAGCCGTCAAAATTGAACCGAAATACAGCGAGCCTGTTATTCATGTACTTGATGCTTCAAAAGCGGTTTCTGTTGCTTCCAATCTGATGAACAAGGATGCAAAAGAAAGCTATGTAGAGTCAATCCATACAGAATACGGACAAATCCGTGATAATTATATTAAAAGCAAAAGCTCCGCTCAATTTGAAACAATTGAAAATGCAAGAAAAAATAAATTTGAATTTAATTCCAAAACTTATACACCTGTAAAACCAAACAAACTCGGAGTCTATAAACTAACTGATATTTCTTATGAAAAGTTAAAAAAATATTTTAACTGGACTCAGTTCTTTTTAACTTGGGAGATGAAGGGGAGATATCCCGCTATTTTCGAAAATCCGACTATCGGAAAAGAAGCAAAAAAACTTTTCGATGATGCCGAAATGCTTATAAACCGGATTATTGAAGATAAATCTTTAGTCGCCGAGGCTGTCTATGGGCTTTTCCCGGCGAACACAGTATCAGATGATGATATCGAAGTTTATTCCGATGAAAACAGAAAAGGAGTACTTTCTGTTATTCATACTTTACGTCAGCAAATTAAAAAAGACAACAAGCAACCCTATCTTGCATTAGCTGATTATATCGCACCCAAAGAGAGCGGAATAGCTGATTATATCGGTGCTTTTGCTGTTACTGCAGGTATCGGTACAGATGCATTAGTCGAAAAATATAAATCAAACAACGATGATTATTCCGCTATTATGGTGAAGGTCATTGCAGACAGATTCGTAGAAGCTCTGGCGGAATATCTGCATGAACTTGTGCGAAAAGAATTCTGGGGTTACGATTCAAATGTTCTGCAGGTTGATGAACTCTTTGCAGAAAAATACACCGGAATCAGACCTGCACCGGGTTATCCCCAGTTACCCGACCACACAGAAAAAAGAATTTTATTTGATTTACTTGAAGTCGAAAAACAAACACCCGTTACTTTGACAGAATCATTTATGATGCATCCTGCCGCTTCTGTTTGCGGTTTCTATTTAGCTCATCCCGAAGCAAAATATTTTCCTGTCGGAAAAATTGATAAAGACCAGGTGCTTGATTACAAGCGGCGAAAAGGTATGAGTCTTGAGCAGGTTGAGAAGTGGTTATCTCCTAATTTGGGATACTAATCAAATGCCCGAAACAAAATTCAAACAAATTAATATCGTTCTAAAATATCTGCTCTTTATCGCAGGTTCAGTTTCTTTGATACTTGGAATAATCGGGATATTTTTGCCTTTGCTTCCTACAACTCCGTTTTTACTCTTATCGGCGGCTTGTTATATCAGAAGTTCCGAAAGAGTTTACAAATGGTTGCTGGCAAATAAATATTTAGGAAGTTTTATCAGGAATTACCGCGAGAAAAAAGGTATTCATATTAAAATTAAAACTTCTGCCCTTTTTCTTCTATGGGCAACAATTTTATTTACATCTTTTTTTATAATAAAAATTCTTATTATTTCAATAATTCTTATTATAATTGCAATTGCCGTTACGATTCATTTATTAAGAATAAAAACAATTTATGATTAATTATAGAAGGATGTAAAATGAAAACCGCTTATTACAAGTCACCTATCGGTATCATAGAAATCACAGAAGAAAAAGAAAAAATAACTTCGTTATATT
>JBAYGQ010000473.1:0-2954 GCA_041666585.1 Bacteroidota bacterium | reverse complement strand
TTTGAATTCTTGAACACAGCATTGTCGGGAAAAGTAATTGCTTCTTTTTGTGTAAAATATCCGCTCATAGGAAAAGAGAAATTAAATCCGCCGAAAACACTGAATGGACCATTGAACAATTTTGGGATAAGTTCATAGCGAAAGACCGGTTGAATTTCAATATACAGCAAATCCGTTTTTAATGTATTATCTAAAAAAATATCAGCAATTCCACTCGAAGAAATATCATCACGAACAGGAATGATACTCTGCAAAGAGAATTCACCGCTTCTGTCAGAATACCCGAATTCAAGACCGAAAAAACCCCGATACATAACAGGCATTTCTATTCCGAATGAAAAAGCGGGACCCCAACCGTTTCCGTTAAGAAACCTTCCGCAGTCAATTGAACCCTGAAAATTAGAGAAATCGGCTTGATAGATATTTGCCTGATATCCTGCGTTCAGCCTAAACGCAAACATTTCGTTACCTGTAATTGGTATTATTTCTTCATCAATGGCAAACGAAGAAAAATAAGAAGTTATAATTATAAATATAAAACATGTAAAAAATTGCTTCATATATAAAGATGTAAATAATAATCTGATAAAATTACAAACCGCATTTCTCGAAAATACAGTCCACGCTTTTGAACAACACTTTTTCGAAATCGAATAATTTCTTCAATTCGTTCTCATCACTAAAATACTCCATCAGTTCCTGATTTTCAACTAAAGTCTGAAGAAATGGAATTTTTTCGTTAAAAGTTCTCATTGCAGAAGACTGAACGAGAGAATAAGCCTTTTGCCTTTGCAGTCCCTTGTTTGCCAGAGCCAGCAATACTTTTTGAGAATGGATCAATCCTAAAGTCAAATCCAGATTTTGTCTCATTCTTTTATCATAGACAACGAGATTCCTGATTAAATCAATACTTTTATTCAAAATATAATGACAGGAAATAGTAGAATCAGGAAAAATTACTCTTTCCACACTGCTGTGCGAAATATCTCTTTCATGCCAGAGTGCATTGTTTTCAATAGCAGTGGTCGCATAAGAACGAAGAAGCCTTGCTTGTCCGCATATATTTTCGGAAATTATAGGATTTCGTTTATGCGGCATTGCTGAACTTCCTTTTTGACCTATTGAGAAAAATTCTTCCACCTCACCTACTTCGGTTCTCTGAGAATGTCTCACTTCGGTTGCGATTTTTTCGAGCATAGAGCCGATTATTGCAATCGTAGTCAAGTATTGAGCATGTCTGTCCCTCTGAATAACCTGAGTGGTTATAGGGTCAGGTTTTAAGCCGAATTTTGCACAAACATAATCTTCAACTTTAGGTGAAATATGCTCAAAAGTGCCTACCGCACCGTTGATTTTTCCAAATGAGATATCATCTAGAGCCTTCTGCATTCTTATTATATTTCTTTTACATTCTTCGTACCAAAGTGCAAGCTTCAAGCCGAACGTAATCGGCTCGGCATGAATACCGTGAGTTCTTCCGACACAAACAGTATATTTAAATTCATTTGCTCTTTCCATAAGAACTTGCTCTAACCTGAATAAATCTTTCAGTAATAACTCTCCCGCCTGTTTGCATTGAACAGCAAAACAAGTATCAAGGACATCGCTCGAAGTCATTCCTAAATGTATATACCGTGCTGATTCGCCGATATTTTCTTCCAAATTCGTTAAAAATGCAATTACATCATGCTTTGTAGTTTCTTCTATTTTCAGAATTCTTTCTACATCGACTTTTGCATTTTTTCTGATAATCTGAAGGTCTTTTTCCGGCACTAAACCTAACTCTGCCTGTGCCTCACATGCAAACACTTCGATTTGCATCCAGATATAATATTTATTTTCATCATTCCATATTTTTCCCATTTCGGGAAGCGTGTATCTGGGAACCATATTTTACTCCGTTTTTCTCAAAATAATAAAAAAACAAATATATGAATTTTATAAATTACTTTCTTAATTCAAAAATAAAAAAGACTAATGTATTCCTAAATGCTTTAGCACAGACTTAATAATTTCCCAATCAAAGCACTGTCTGAATAAATAATCTGTTAAAGCTTTTTTTTTCTTATCATCGGATTTATTATGTAATAAACTCATTTTCTTTTCTCCGGCTTTGATTGCAAGTGATTCCAAATCTAAAGAATCTAATTGTTCTTCAATAGCTGAAAGGGCAGTCTGTTTATTAATTCCGCGTTTATACAATTCAAGCTGAAGCTTTTTCGCTCCTGCGGGCTTACGTTTTAAATAGTCTTTTACAAACAATTTTGCGTATTTTTCATCGTCCACTAAATTAAAATTTGCAAGAAAATTTAATGCAGTATTTATTTCTGAGTCTGTGAAATCCTTTTCGGATAACTTATTTCTAATTTGTTGCTCAGTTCTTGGTTTATAGGATGCAAAGTTATATCCCGCCTGTTTTGCATCAATTAATCTTTGTTCTTTAGTTATTAATTCCAATTGGACTGGATTAATATCAGCACCGCGTACCAGATTGAATTTGACAACAAGGTCAACAGAGAAATTATACATTTCTTCGTTATCAAAAGTAATGCGACATTTTTGAGTTCTTTTAATTAAATTGACAGATGTTATTTTTAAAAAATCATCCATTTTCAAATTCCATAAACTTTACTTCACAATATTTTACCGACAAAATATAAAAAACTTAGCACTCGTAAAGAAATTTCCTTAGAAATAATCAAAGTTATTTTATTAAATTTGTAGATACAAAATTTGAGTTATGCAAAATTTTTAATTAATTAAAGATAAAATTAACTAAAACCGATTATTTTAACAATTTTAATGATTATCCTACGTTTCTGTTTAAGATAAATTGTTTTTGTAACTCAAACGGATTTTAATAGAAGAAGTATATATTAAGTATTTATTTAGCTTTTTGTAAGTTGAGTTTTTGATTCCAAAGCTTGTTTTTTATCAACAAATATAGATATCAT
>JBAYGQ010000472.1:0-2971 GCA_041666585.1 Bacteroidota bacterium | reverse complement strand
CTATTGATAGTATTAAAAGGATTGAGTATGAAAAAGTATCTGAAATAATGGTTGTTTTAGAAAAAAATAATTAAAACTTAACTTAACCCCAAAAAATTATGAAACAAAAAATCATGAAAGTAGAATTAGAAAAAATCAGATTAGGTGTAACAGCATTAGGCAGTATGGTAGTAGTGTTTATTCCCGATAAAAATGGAATTACCAGTAAATACAAAAAAGATGTAACAAGTGATTTCCTGAAAGCAATTGTTGATTATGCTAAAAATTCAAGGCTTAATATTGTCACTCAAAATACAAAGATATCACATCAGGTATGTGTAAAAAAGTCAGGTGGTTTTAAAAGGGAAATATTAACCAGAAAAGAAGTTATTAAATTGATTGAAAAATCAATATCTGAAGGTGTAACTAAGGACAAATGTGAGGAATTCATTAAAAATAATCTTAAATAAAAGATCATGCCATTAAATACAGCAAAAGGAAATATGTATAGCTTCGTAAGTGATACATTTAATACCATTAAGGGCGCATGCTTCCATGATTGTTCTTATTGTTATATGAAACGCTGGGGCAAATTAAAACCTGTCAGATTTGATGAAAAAGAACTCAAATGTGATCTTGGTAAAAATAAGTTTATTTTTGTAGGGTCCGGCTGTGATATGTTTGCAGAAAACATACCAAATGAATGGATTGATAAAACAATTGATCACTTAATCAATCATGAAAATCAATATTTATTTCAAAGTAAAAATCCTCAAAAAATCCTGAAATTCCTTCCGGCTATTAAAAACCAATCTGTTGTCTGTACAACAATTGAAACTAATTTCTGGCTAAATGTCATTATGCGAAATTCCCCATCACCGATTAAAAGGGTTGAGGCAATGAATAATATAGCTGGTACAGGAATTAAAACTTATGTCACAATTGAACCGATCATGAGTTTTGATGTTAAAAAGCTTACTGAATATGTTAGTCTTTGTATGCCTGCTCAGGTTAATATTGGTGCTGATTCCGGCCATATCGAAAATCATAAATTAGTATTTAATCTTCCGGAACCAAATAAACAAGAAATTTTGGAATTAATATCAGAACTCGAAAAATTTACTGTAGTTAAACTAAAGTCAAACCTTAATAGATTAATGAAATGAAAGTAGAATTTGAATTGAATTTAGACAAAGACGGAAGGCCTTGTATAAAATTTAAACATTACGTTAAAGATAATTCCCTTGAACAAAAAGCGTTAAAAATATTTATTGATGCTGTAAAAGAAAAAGGTTGTGAGCTTAAAAATCCAATTGAATATTTCAACAAAAATAACAATGGTTATTATGAGTATTATGAAATTCAGATAAAAAAATAAAACACTAAAAGATTAATGAAATGAAAGTAGATACAGACAAAGGTTATTTAAGGAAGCCAAAAGAAAAAGAGGGCTATAGTATTGAAAGTTACTATTGTGAATGTGGTTGTAAAAAATCATATTACCATTATGTAAAAATTAACCAAATCGGAATGAAAAAAGAAAATTGGTCAAAAGGAAAAAATGGTCATACAGTTATTACTGATACACCTGACGGATTGCCTGAAAATTCAGGTTATACCGGAACTCATGCAGACCAATATTACGGTGGTGCATTAATTTGTGAAAGTATTTGGAGGAAAAAAGATGTTGCTTTGATTTCCGCTTCACCAGATATGCTTGAAGCATTGCAGAATTTAGAAAATGATGATAATTCAATTCCAGAACACGCTTGGAAATTAGTCAAAGATGCTATTGCTAAAGCTACAGATGTTTCTTAGTTAAATAATCAAAAATATAAAATGGATAAAATTTTAAAACAAATAGAGATTATTGAGAAAATGCAACTTGATACAAGGACTGAATGTTTTATGCAACTTCAACAGGTAAAGAAACTAAAGAAAATGCTTAAAGAAATAAAACCTAATTGCCCGCATAAATGGGAAAAAGTAGGCATGTGGGGTATGCAATCAATGGAAAAATGTGAAGTTTGCGAATTATATCGGGAGGCAAAATAAGGTATTAATAAAAAGTAATTAATAGAAATTATGAAAATATATGTAGCGAGTAGTTGGCGTAATGATTACCAGCCTGTTTTAGTTCAATATTTGGTAAGTCTTGGTCATGAAGTTTATGATTTTAAAAATCCTAATGGTAAAACCGGTTTTAGCTGGTCCGAAATTGACCCTGAATGGATAAATTGGACGCCAGAACAATATACTAAAGCTCTTAATCACCCTATTGCAATTAAAGGTTTTAATAGTGATTTTGATGCTATGAAATGGGCTGATTGTTGTATTATGGTCCTTCCTTGTGGCAGGTCAGCTAATACTGAAGCTGGATGGATGAAAGGCTCCGGTAAGCCCGTTTATGTTTGGATGCCGGTTCAGTTGGAGCCTGAATTGATGTATAAAATATATGACGATATTGTTCTTGATATTAAAGATTTTGAAAAAATATTAGGTCCTTCCAGATTTGTTAAAATGACCGGTCTTGAACAAATTGATCATATTTTAACAACTTATGATGATTACCAGTATGCTTCTATGAAACTTGAAAAAGAAAAGGAAATAATTCAGAATGAAGTTGATTATATTAAGTCTCAAATAGATGAATATCATTTATTGAATGAAAAAAAGAATGGATGGATTAATACCGGTAAATTATTTTTTCTAAATAAAAATACAGGATTAGTTTATTTTATATATTACTGTAGCTCCTATACTCCAAAAATGTCATTGCATTATGACCCCTCCGGTAAAAACCAAATAAACAGTGATTATTTAATAGATTTTTCCAGAAATGATTTTACTGATCAATTTGTGATTTCAGAAAATGAACTGGACCTGATTAACCAGTGTAACCTATTATATAATAAAATCAAATAATTATGGCAAATAAATACAAAGAAAAACGGGAAACCTTATCAAAATTTGATTGTTATTGTGCAAAATG
>JBAYGQ010000471.1:0-2976 GCA_041666585.1 Bacteroidota bacterium | reverse complement strand
TGCTCGGTACTACCGGTGATGTTAAGAATTACACAGTCGGAAATGTAACAATGGATATTGAAGGAAGTGTCGGAGGAAATACAGCTTATTCAAGCCGTGTACAGGCAGTCTGCGATTGGTATGGTCCTAGTGATATATCCGCATTGATCGGACAACCAAGTTCGATTGACAGAACTAAAGCTGACTGTCCGGAAGCCAAGTTAATCGGAGGTTTAATTAAAGATAATCCTGAAAAAGCCGCTCTTGCCAGTCCTATTACTTATGTAAGTATCGAAGATCCTCCGTTTCTAATACATCACGGAACTTCAGACAACACAGTGCCTTTCAATCAGAGTGTCCGCTTAGATTCAGCATTAAGGCAGGCCGGGGTGAATTGCACATTTATACCCCTAACAGGTGCAGGTCACGGAGGGGCACAATTCAATTTAGATTCAACCAAAAACCGAGTATATAATTTTTTTGATAAACATTTGAAAAAAGGCGGACCTACCCTTAATCCTATAAATTGGAAACCTTTTTTTACTTTAGATTCTGATGAAGCTATCAGCTTTGTTGTTGATACAAATGCCGTTATAGATAATGCAGGAGTACCGGGATTGAACGTTACAAACGATAATAAATTTATTCTAGGATATGGTGGAGCTGTTAACGGTAGGGGAGCTATGGAAATTCTAGATAACGGAAATGCATATCAAAAAATAACTCCAAACAAACCGCTCGGTCAGGTTGACGGTGGTTTTATTTATCTTCCTAACGGACAAACACGTTTTATTACGGAGGAACCTGCTCCGAATAATACACCGCAAAAGCACAGAAGCAGGATAGTAAGCTGGATTTCTTCCGATGGAATCAATTGGACAAAAGAGGTGGGAATACGCTACCAGCCCGGAGCCGCAGATGATTCTATCTCAAGTGTTGCATCTGTAATTCAATTAAAGGATTCTCTCTGGAGGATGTATTATGTCGGCGATTTCTATCGTACAAATGGCACCAGAACGGCTGTTTCACGTGACTGGGGAATAACCTGGATGAGAGAATCGAACGGAAATATTTTGAGAAAAGGAGATGTTGACCCTAATCCGGTTTATTTGTCAAACGGTAAATTCCGTTTGTATATGCGCGGAGGCATGAATCGTCCGGCAGAACAATCCGGTGTAGCCTACTGCGACAGCGATGACGGACTTAGATTCGATTCCACTCAGGTAAAAATATTAATTTCTGACACCGCTTTACCCAAAATGATGAAATTAGACCCTACTATTATCAAGTTCCCTGACGGAAAAATCGGATGCTATATCGGTTGTGCTCCATATATGCAACAGCAAGGTACACCTAAATTGATTGTAGCGTGGGGAAACAGTAAACCGGCGGGTGTAGAAGAAAATGTTTTGCAGAATGAAGAACTCAGTATTAAAGTATTTCCCAATCCAATAGTCGGAGCTGGAGTGATAGAAATTAATTCTAATCGAAGTACAGATGTAAGATTGGAATTATTCGATATACTCGGACTGAAAGTCCAGACACTACAATATGACTATCTACAAAAAGGATTAAACAGATTTGAATGTGATTTCTCCGGCTTATCAGAGGGAATTTATTTCTTGACTGCAAAAGCCGGCATCAGCAAACAGGTTTGCAAAGTAGTCATCAGAAAATAGCTAAAAAAAATCATAACTCATAATTCATAATTATTTTTAGTTCTTTTAAATATTCCAATTTTTCATTAATTTACTAAAATATAAATTCACATCATAGAAGAGGAATCAAATGAATGCTTTTTGGTGGTTTATTACCGCATTGGCTCTGTTTGCACTTGAAATTATCATTCCGGGATTTGTTATTATGTGGTTCGGTGTCGGTGCATTAGCTGCGGCTTTGCTCGATTTGCTGGGAGTGCACGACCTTATTTGGCAGGTAATTGTTTTTGCAATTGTTTCTTTAACCTGTGTAGGACTGTCCCGCACATTATTTAAAAATTTCTTTATGAGACGCTCTCCCGGTTCAAAATTAAAAACCAATGCCGACGCTTTAATTGATAAAAACGGAGTAGTAACCGAACAAATAGATAATTCTCTGAGCAAAGGACGTATTTACGTCGAAGGGCAGGACTGGTCTGCACGCTCCGAAAACGGAGAAATTATAGAACCTGACACAAAAGTACGTATTATCAAATACGAAGGTGTCAGACTATACGTAGAAAAGATTTAACTTTAAAAAGTAAGAAATATTTTTATTCCCCCTTATCAAAGGGGGTGGCACGCAGTGCCGAGGGTTGTTCTCTTTTTTAATGGTATTTTAAGAAATCAATAAATTCAGCATTCAGAATTTTTAAAGTGATTTTGTTAAAAAGAAGTTATTCATAAATTTTTTATAAAGGGAGGATATATGGAAGGTTTCGTATTTGTAGTAATTCTTTTAGTATTTGTTCTCATTATAGCGGCAAGTACCATTAAGGTGGTAAGCCAGGCAACAGTGAAAATTATCGAGCGTCTCGGTAAATACCATAAAGTTGCAGAATCCGGTTTGAACATAATTGTTCCGTTTATTGACAAAGTGCGAGCTACAATGGATTTGCGTGAGCAGTTGATTGACATTCAGCCGCAGGCTGTTATCACACGCGATAACGTAACTATGGAAGTGGACTGTGTCGTGTATTGGCAAATCGTAGAGCCTATTAAAACAGTATATGAAATCTCCAATGTACGTTACGGAATTGAGCAAATGACACAAAGCTCTCTGCGCTCCGTTATCGGCGAAATGGACCTTGACCACACTCTTTCCGGACGTGATCTGATTAACGCTAAACTCCGTGCCGCATTAGACCAGGCAACAGATAAATGGGGTGTTAAAGTTATGCGTGTGGAAGTACGAAACATTGTACCGCCTGAAGACATCCGTGTTACTATGGAAAAACAAATGACAGCCGAGCGTAACCGCCGTGCCTTGATTTTACAGGCTGAAGGCGAAAAAGCTTCT
>JBAYGQ010000470.1:0-2981 GCA_041666585.1 Bacteroidota bacterium | reverse complement strand
CAGCATAAACAAGATTTACACGTTCTTCTTTCGTTTGAATAATTTTCGGAGTAAACTCCGCCTTCTGCGAAATCCAGCTTATATAACCTTCGAATGAGCGTCCTTCCTTTTGCGAATCATCAATTTTAACTTTTACTTTCTGACCTATTTTAATATCGGGTAACTGTTTTCCGCTGATATATACTTTCAACTCGACTTCGGATAAATTAGAAATTTTGTACAAAGCTTTGCCTGCAACCGCTATTTCATTAGGTTCTGCGTACTTTTCGAGAATAATACCGTTTATAGGATTTACTATTTTGCTTTTTTTAAGTTGGTCGATTATCTGTTCAATCTGTTTTGTGTAACTTTCCAATTCGCTGAATACGGAAGGGTTTTGAGTTTCGATTGATTTAATCTGACTCTCCAGAACATTGATTCTTCCCTGAATATCATCAAGCTGTTTTTGTGTAGCGGCGCCGTCTTTCAGCATTTTTTCTATTCTGCTTTTATCTATCTGAGCTGTTTTTATCTGCTCTTTTTGTACTTCAACCTGAGATACAATGTTTTTGAATTTTGTTCCTATTGCATTTTTCATTGCTGTCAACTGCTCTTTTTTCAACTGAAGCTGAACGGTGTCAATTTGTCCGATGCTCTCCCCCGCTTTGAGTGACTGCCCTTCTTCTAAGTTCAGGTAAAGAATTTTTCCGCTTACTTCCGACGAAATAATTATTTCTTTAGATTCGAAATTGCCGTATCCGTCTGCTTTACTGCCATTGTCAGAACAAGAATAGAGAACGGCAGACAAAGCAATTATTGAAACAAATATTAATATAATTTTTTTCATTTTCAGTTCGCTCCTTTCAAAAACATATAATTAACCTGTGATTGTAAAAGCTGTATTTTATGCAGTTCCATATTTATTTCAGCAGAAATCTCATTATTTAATTCGGATAAATAATCTGTCATTGTAATAACTCCGTTGGCTAACTGCGAATCATATGATTTAAGTATTTTTTTTCTCAGTTGTAAAATATCATTATCGGAACTCAACAATTCTTCATATTTTTTGATATTATTCAATTCATTGTTCAGAGCGATTTGGAGATTCTGCAGAAAAACATCTCTGCTGATATCCACAATTCCCTGCTGTGCTTTATATGTTTCAGCATCTCTTGAACTGCTGTTCCAGTCCCAGAAATTCCATGTAAACTTTGCACCGACAATGTAAAAAGTTTTGAAATCTTTACTCAGCATGTTGAAACCCGGCTTACCGTAACCCAATTGTGCAAAAGCAAAAAGCTTAGGATTGTTCTGCGAACCTGCAAGTTCTCCCGCCGATTCCAATTTTTGAGTTTGTTTAGCGAAATAATTTAATTCAGGTCGTTTCACTTCGGATTGTGAATCAAAGTCAGAATTGGGGTTTCTGAAAACAACACCTGCACCTATTTTCATACCTGTTAATTCTGAAAGTGCTGATATTGCATTTGATATATTTGCTTTGATGTCTGAGGATGACTGCCCGATTTTCAGGATTTCTGCTTGTAGTGCATCAGCAGAAGAGGGTAGCATTACTCCGTTGCGAACCGCTGACTCTATTGTTTTCAACTTTTCCTCAAGTTCTGAATTTTTTATTCTAAGAATTTCATCATTTTTTTGGAGAACAAGAATAGCAAAATAATACTGATTTATCAGTTGTTTCATTTTGTATATTTCAACTTCGACAGAGCTTAAATCTGCAGAGAGCGAGGAATTTTCTAATACTTTTCTGGCTCCAATCTGACTGCCGTCATAAATCTTTTGAGAAAAATCAAGGCTTACTTTGTACTGGTCAAGCGAAGGTTTATCAATTTTTATTCCGGGAAATGGAATTTCTATTGAAGTAACGTCGGACTGGTATGTAGCCTGTCCGTTCAGTTCTGCCTTTGGTAACCATGCCGAGCCTATATTTTCAGTTCTGAGTTTATTCGCAGTACGCAAATATTTGGCTTGTCTGTTCAGTGGATAGTTAGTCGCAAGAGCGGAATAGCATTGCTTTATATCAAGTGTGTCAGCGGCATACACAGAATTTGAGATAATAATTATCAAAACAAATAATGCTTGTACAAAAACATACGAATGTTTATTACGGGTTTTCATCTATACACCCCTCTTTCTTGTTTTCTTAATGAAGCAGGCATTTATGACATAATCGGCAAGTATCTTTTTCCTTTCGTTTGTGAAATCTTCAAAAGTATGTTTGCCTTTATACTTAACCGTATCAAGCAGAAGAGTCATTAATGGCTGTGCAAGAAACGGAAAAATACTAAGAGACAACATATTTACAACAAACTGCAAAGGGTGCATTTTCGGGATATTTCCTTTTTCCATTTCTTCTGCAATCTGAGCATACAGCTTTGCATTTCTCGAAAAAGTGTTTTCGAAAAGCACAGTTTTAATTCTTTCGGGATTGCGGTGGATTTCATTCATAATAAACATGGGCATTTCAGGGTTTTTCTGCAGAAATGAGATATGCACATCAAAAAAGTTCCTGATTTTAGTTTCTAAATCAAGGTCTGAGTTCATCATTTCGAGAAGTGCCGGAATATATTTGCTGAAGGCGTCGTTGAAGACTGCTTCGAAAAGTCTTTCCTTGGAGCGGAAATAATAATGCAGAAGAGCCTTGTTTATACCGGCGGTATCGGCGATTTCCTGCATTCTTGCACCTTCCAGACCACTACGCATAAAAACCTTCTTAGCCGCATCGAATATAAGAGTTTCGGTGTTTTTATCGGGCAGAGCCATACTAACCTCTTTCGGTATTTTCATTGTTTAATCGTTTGCTTTAATCAAATGATTTAATTATTTACTTTAACCATACGGCTAAATTATGCAAATATTTTAAAGTATGCAAGATATTTTTTTGAAAAGTATAGCTTTTTCAGAATCAATTGTTTTTAGATGTTAGGATATTTCAGATAATACCAAATGAGGTGAACAGACGAGGGCGTCCGTTCTACTTT
>JBAYGQ010000469.1:0-2986 GCA_041666585.1 Bacteroidota bacterium | reverse complement strand
TGCCCTGCAGATTTGTCACCTGATATAGAAGAATTTACACAGAATATGGCGATTTCAGCTTATCAGATACTCGGATGCTCGGGCTTTGCCCGTGCAGATTTCCGTCTTGATGATGAAGGTCAGCCCTATTTGTTAGAAATGAATACAATTCCCGGATTCACCGCCACAAGCCTTGTCCCGATGGCGGCGGCATCTATAGGAATTGAATTCCCCGAACTTTGCGAGAGGATAATTAACATTACTCTCGATAAAGACGAAGAAATTGATGTAGAAGATGTTGAATAAATTCAAATAAAATTAATGCAAAGAGAAATTGATGTTTGCGGTATCGGTAACGCCCTTGTTGACCTTCAATATCAGATTGAAGAAAAAGATATTAAAACTCTTGGTGTGCACAAAGGGGAAATGAGACTCGTTGATGCACATGAGCAACAGGAAATAATATCAAGATTAGATGCCGGAAAATTTAATAAATGCAGTGGCGGTTCTGCTGCAAATACCATAATCGCTTTTTCTCAGTTCGGAGGTAAGGCGGCGTATCTAACTTCGCTCGGTAACGATGAATTAGGAAAGTTTTATTCACAGGAATTTCTTGATTTAAGAATCGAATTACAGACACGGTTTTTAGATGAAAATCCTACGGGCACCTGTCTTGTGCTGATTACACCGGATGCTGAGAGAACTATGCTTACTTCGCTTGGAGCATCAGCAAAAATTAATACTTCAAATATTTCAGAAGAATTGATAAAAAAATCAAAATGGATTTATATTGAAGGATATTTGTTTTCGCAACAGGAAAGTACGGATGCAGTACTTGAAGCGGTAAGATTAGCAAAAAAATTCGGCACAAAGGTTTCAGTTACTTTCTCCGATGTATTTATTACAAATAATTTTAACTCAGCTCTTAAAGAAGTTGTATCGCAATCGGACCTTGTTTTCTGCAATGAAGCTGAAGTTTTTAATTTTACAGATAAAAATAATTTTGATGAAGCATTGGATGAATTAAATTCTTTTTCTAAAAATATTGTGATTACAAGAGGTTCAAAAGGCTCAAGCATAAAATGGGTTAATCAGGTGTATGAGATTGAACCTTTTAAAACAAAATCTATTGATACAACTGGTGCAGGCGATATGTACGCCGGGGCTTTTCTTTACGGATTAATATATTTTAAGTCTATAGAAAAAGCAGGAAAACTTGCTTCGTATTCCGCATCGAAAATAGTATCTCAGTATGGTGCAAGATTAGTTGCTGATTTTGATGAATTAATCAAAACTGTTTAAATTGTATTTTTAGTGATTGCATTTTAAATTTATTTACTTAATTATTCCGATTATATAAATGAAAAAAATTCTTTTAGTTCTGTTACTGTGTGCCTGTATCCCTTTCGAAGTCTCAGCCCAAGGGGGTTTGAGGTTTCCTGAGCTTTCTAAAAAATTAGAGCCTTACTTCGAACAGGAAATGATAGATGATATTAAAAAACAACTTCCACAAGGTAGCGATTATTCTATTTGGGGTTGGGATGTCGGCGATTATTCCGGTGACGGTTTTTCCGATGTGGCTATTTCAATTAAAATTGCAGGCGAAAAGAAAAGAACTTCCCACGTTTATTTTTTCGTAGATATTGACGGATACTTATCTAAAATAACAGAACTTCCCTACGATTACGTTGAACTTCCTCTTGAAATAGGAGTTGTAATCAAAGAAAATACCTGCTTCATTACCAAAAAAAGAAGACAGTTTGACTGGCTGATACGCGGTTATCAGTTCAGCAAAGGTACTTTGATTCTGAATGATGAGTTCACTACAAACAGAGTAGAAGATTTAACACACGAGAGACGGACTGATTATCTTAGTCTGAAAAATTCAGAGCGCTTTATAAAGACTCTTAAAGGTGAAGAGCAGTTCAGCAAGAATTATTTATTGGTTCCCTCCTATACACGCGGCAGACAGATATTCCAGGGTTTTGCTTCGGAAGCTTATTCAAATTATATTGACTACGTAAGTAAAGGTGCGTTTTACTGGCAGGGAGACAGCGATTGCGGTTTCTATCTGAGTTCGGCTTATGATAATGAATATTTGTATTTGACCGTTAGAGTTATTGATGAGCAGGTGATTACTCAATACTGCGATACCTGCGTCTGTGATTATGTCGAGCTATGGTTCGATATCAACACTCCTCCCTCGGAAGAAAATCTTTTCGAGATGATAAAAAATAAGGACAATCCCGTAAAGAAAACACAAAAAGGAATTTTTTGCTTCAAGGTGTATCCGGGTGATTTCAAGGAAAAGAAAGCTTATGTGAAAGAACTTGTTTCGACCGATAAACTTTACAAGTTTCAGAAAGAAGCCACAGGATGGATAAAAGCGGCTTCTTCCCTGCAATCTGACGGCTATACAATTAAAATACGGATTCCCTTCCCTGTTTTCAGATACGAAGGACCTCCCTTGGAAGAAAAGAATTTTGCAAGAATCGGTTTTACGGCGGTTGTTCACGATATTGACAATGAATACCGTCCCGAAGAAGAAACGCTGATTTCGAGCTCCGCATTCGATTCACAGGAGCCTTTAACTTACGGTTCCCTGCTGATTGTACCGATAGACAAATGGTACGGCGAAACATTCAATATCTACAAAGATGATATTATGAAATATCTGCAGGATTTAGGATTTTAGAATAAGAAACACCTCATTTTTTGAAGAAATTGGAATTAGCATTAAGTAGATAAATAAAAAAATAGCCAGTACAAGTCTACGAAAAATTGATGGAAACCCTAACAAATAACACTAAGAAGTTTCGAAGATTAGTAGTTTTTGATAAAAATCGCGGAAAGAGAATGAAAAAATTTCTGTACAATCCTTATACTGTTGGATTATTGTTTTTAATCGTATCTTTCTATTTTTCAAAAGAAGATTTTAATAACATTGGAATTTGGGTATATAAACAGCTTTCACCATTAAGTATAATTTTAATGTTAGGAGTGATAT
>JBAYGQ010000468.1:0-2994 GCA_041666585.1 Bacteroidota bacterium | reverse complement strand
CTTTTTCTTCAACCTTTAGTCTGTAATCAAATTCCATTGCAAGCTGTTCTTTGGCTAATTTCAGTTCAATTGATCTGGTAATCGTTTCAGGTAAAGAAATGTTAGTAATCAAAAAATTATCGAGAACAATATTCTGTGCTTTTAATTTTTTAAATAGGAATTGCTTGATTATTGTTTGGATTGTTAATGTTGAAAGCGTATAAATTTTATCGGGAGGATAATTACCGATAATGGACATTGCGGCAGCTTTCGCCTCACTTTTAACATATTTTTCTTCAAATTCAGGTCCTAGTTTTAAATGCAGACAAATTACTGAATCTCTTAAAATATAATATCTGTATGAAAAATTCATCTTAATACCCAACCCGTCGCGGGTTAGTAATTTCATTGTATCGTTTACGTTTTTAATTCTAAGGTTATATCTGTAAAGTTTGTCCCATGGTAAGAAAACATACAAGCCCTCTCCGTATATTTTATCCTGAACCGTACCCGAAAACCTGTTCCATTTGACACCGACTGTACCTGTTTCGACTGAAATAAGAATATTCTGCCAAAAATAAATAAACAGAAACGAAAAAATCAGCAGAAAAATAATTATTTTTACACGATGTTTTTTATAATAATATCGGCTTTGGGCTTTAAATTTTTGCCAAAATTCTTTCAGAAACTCAATCATATTGAACTCAGATAAATTAATAAATTTATGATTGTAATTTTTTCTCATCGCTGATGATTTTACCGTAGTCCAGCTTGACTACTCTGTCTGCACTGTTGAAATATCTTTCGTCGTGGCTTATAATAATCAGTGTTTTCTCTTTTGATTTCAAATTATTTAATAACTCAGTATAGAAATAATTTCTGAATTCAAAGTCCTGGTCTGCCGCCCATTCGTCGAACATATAAACAGGTTTATCTTCCAAAAGACTTACAATCATTGCTATACGCTTACGCTGACCTGTTGACAGATCCAATCGGGTGAACCTGTCTTCTGAAAATTGAGTTTTATGTTCTATCTGCATTTCTTCCAACAGCTCTTTAACTCTATGTTTCGAGACATCGAGCAATCCGTAAATTTTCCAGAACAGGTGAAAATCTGAAAAGATAGCTGAAAAAAGTTCTCTGTATTGTAAAGTTAAATCTTTTGTAATTTCAGTATCATCAATAAAAACTTTGCCTTTTGTAGGGAAATAAAGCATTGCGATAACTTTAAGAAGTGTAGTTTTGCCGCATCCGTTTCCGCCGACTATAAACAGCGTTTCACCTTTATTAACTGTTAAGTTTATCGGACCGATTGTAAACAATTGGTTTTTTGAAGTGTCAAAATAAGAGAACTCCACATCTTCAAGCCTTATTGTTTTAAAATTCTTGATTTCGGGCGGCATAACCGGCAAATAACTGCTATCTGTATCCAAAGCCATGTCTAATTTTTCTTCGAGCTCGTAGATTGTTCCTACTGCAAGATTAGCTTCATTAAATATCTGTACAACGGATACAACACTTGAAATCGGACCGATGATGAAAAGAATTGAAGTTGTAATTTGAATGATTTTATCTGCCTGAAATACTCCGTATTTCGGCAAAATAAATACAACGACTGCAAGAAGAACAAAAAAGAAAGATTGTGCAAAAATGTAGTTCCTATCATATTTTTCGCTGAGGCTGATTTTCAAGCTTTTCAATTTTGCAGAAATAGTTGTTAAATCAAAATTAATATCGAATCTTCTTTTTTGGTTCAGTTTAATTTCCTTTATACCTTTTAGCATATCGTCCAAAGTATTCAGAAATTCAATTTCCGATTTATTTGTATCCTGCAAATCCATTTTAATCTTTTTTTGTTTACTCAGATAAATCCAGATTGCAATGGCTAACATCCCTATAACCATTGCGAAGGCTACTAAAGATAAAGTTGCAATATAAAGCAGAACAAAAAATATCATAATAAGTGATTGCAAGGAAGCAACCAGCACACCTGCGGATTTCGAAATCATGGCGGTTCCGGAAGACATACGGTTATAAATTTCGGATGCACCGATTTTATCAAGATTCAATACATCAGTTTTTAAGATTTTCGAAGCAATGCGGTTTCTCACTCTCTGCAAAATATCTTCAATTATACCTACACCGTGCGCAAGCATGTACTTTTCAGTAAATACGAACAATCCAAGTAACACAATAAACATAAAAAGATGGCTTACATTTTCGTCACCTTTGGCAACCGACTGAGCGGCTAAATTAATTATTCCGAGTAAAAAAGCGGTAGAAAGACCTGCAAGTCCCGCCATTATGATAATAATTCTCAGGGAGCGGTTAGTTTCTGTACGTAAAAATTTTAAGAAATCCATATATACTTCATTTATCAATTATTATCGAAACTAAAGAGTAGATACAGATAAAAAAACTAAATATAACACTATTCTAAAGACAAAAAACAAATGTAAGGAATAAAAGGAATAATACCAAACTGATTTCAAGTATTAAATTCATTATATTATATTCTTAATATGAATTTCCCGGTTTAATAAATTTCATGTAATAATTTTCTGAAAACAGTGAATCGTACTAAAATATAAAGGGCGGCTTTAGCCGCCCTCATAATTGAATTCATCGTCTTATTTCAATAAAATAAGATTTCGCGTTTCCTGATATTTTCCGGATTGAATACGATAAGAGTACACTCCTGCAGGTAAATCACCGGCATTAAATGTTACCCGATAATCGCCAACCTGTTTAAACTCGTTCACCAATACTGCGATTTCACGTCCAAGTACATCAAATACGTTCAATTTGACAAAGCCTGAGACCGGCACGTGATATTTAATTGTAGTGCTCGGATTGAATGGATTAGGATAGTTCTGCATAAGAGAGAACTCGGTTGGAAGATCGTTATAATCGTTAACACCTGTTATCGTCTTGCACTTTCCTAAGCTACCTGCAGCCCAAATACCCTGAATATTCGTAGGGCTAAGTACACAACAGAAGAGTTCAAGTTCATCT
>JBAYGQ010000467.1:0-2997 GCA_041666585.1 Bacteroidota bacterium | reverse complement strand
GGAATTAAAATTCCTATTTTAAAACTCAGAGAAACTGATGACACAGAACTGAAATTCCTTGCAGATTTTATCTATGGGAAAGTCTTTTACGGTTACACACTCAAACAATGGCAAATGTCACCCGAAGAACTGGATTTTTCAGTTAGCTCGCGGGTACCGGT
This sequence comes from Bacteroidota bacterium, assembly GCA_041666585.1. GTDB lineage: Bacteria > Bacteroidota > Ignavibacteria > Kapaibacteriales > UBA2268 > JBAYGQ01. The sequence goes on along the minus strand of JBAYGQ010000467.1, from coordinate 2,836 downwards.
CAGCATTTCTCATGATGACCGATATTTTCAGGATACATATCAACAGTTACCCAAGACAGGATACACCGGACTTTTTGAGAATCTTTTAAAACATAAAAATATTGAAACTGTTCTTGAAATTGATTATAAAAATATAAGCAACGAAATTAGTTTTAACAGACTTATTTTCACAGGTCCTATTGATGAATATTTTGATTTTATTCACGGCAGACTTCCCTACCGAAGTTTAGATTTTAAATTCAAATCTCTAAATCAAAAATGGTATCAGGAAACAGCTCAGGTTAATTTCCCGAATGAATTTGAATATACTCGGATAACTGAATTTAAACATTTCAGAAATGAAGATTCCGAACATACCGTAATTGCGTTTGAATACCCACAGAATTTTATAAATGGTGTGAATGAACCATATTACCCTATCCCTCAAAAAAGGAATGAAGATATTTTAAACAAGTATTTGCATGATGCTGAAAAACTTTCAAACAGCGTAGTATTTATAGGCAGATTAGCAAACTACAAATATTTTAACATGGATGAAATAATCGGTTCTTCTTTAATTACTTTTAATAAAAAGATTGCAAATTTTTATTAAAATATTTGAAATCAAAGATTATCAATAATAAAAACACCTATTCGTTAATTAATAAAAATTTTGTTGTAATTCAAATGTTGTTTATATTTATTATTTATATAATAACACAACTCATTATATCTCAAAAAGTAAAGATGAGTTTTTTAATAACTTTATTGTTGGAGTATATATGGAACTGTTGACTCATTCAAAAAGGACAACCAAAATTATATATAAATTCGCTATTGCATTTATTCTGTTGCTTTGGGCGGCGACTAATTTGAATGCGGCATATCTGGAATATGTACCGACTACAATTACACAGCCCAACGGCGAGACAATTAAATGCTTTGCAAGCGGAGACGAGTTTTATAACTGGTTGCACGATAGTTCAGGATACACTATCATACAGAGAGCAGATAACGGTTTTTATGTTTATGCAGATAAGATCAACAGCGAGCTTGTACCGACGAATTTAATTGCAGGTAAATCCGAACCTGCAATAGCAGGAATAGGAAAATGGCTTAAAATTGCACCGGAAATAATTAAAGCAAAAGCTGAACAACATTGGAATTCGGTGAAAAAGCCTGTTTCGAAAAACGATAAACTACAGTCATTATCATTTGGGACAATAAATAATATTGTGGTTTTTATCCGCTTTAGCGACGAATCTGAATTCACGGATCCTATCAGTTATTATAATACAGCATTTAATTCTGCATCGGGAAATTCACTGCAAAGTTATTTTCAGGAAGCTTCTTATGCTAATCTATTAATAAGTTCAACATTTTATCCTACACCTTCCGGAACAGTAGTTTCCTATCAGGATTCTCATGTGAGAAATTATTATAAACCATATAATGCCACTACTAATACAATTGGTTATCAGAATGCAAATGAGTCAGCAGACCGCGAGCAGACCTTGCTGAAGGATGCCGTTAATGCAATTAGCGGTTTAGTACCTCCATCATTAAATATTGATATGAATGCAGACAACAAGGTAGATAATGTTTGTTTTATTATTTACGGTACACAGGGAGCATGGTCTGATTTACTCTGGCCCCACATGTGGTCATTGTATGGATACAATGTCAGTATCAGAGGCAAAAGAGTATGGGATTATAATTTTCAGATACAATCTATGTTGTCTCCTAATGTGCTGGCACATGAGATGTTTCATACAATCGGAGCACCCGATTTGTATCACTACGGCTCTGACGGATTGAATCCGGTTGGTCCTTGGGATTTAATGGCACAAACCGCTAATCCTCCCGAACACATGGGAGCATATATGAAATACCGTTATGGTTTATGGATTTCATCTATTCCGGAAATCACTACACCCGGCGTTTATAATTTAAGTCCTATTTCATCTTCAACGAATAATTGCTATAAGATAAGATCTCCAAACTCTACAACCGAATATTATGTACTTGAATACAGGCAAAAAACAGGTACATTCGAAACTAGTGTACCGGGAAGCGGCTTAGTAGTTTACAGGATAAATTCTAACTCAAATGGCGCCGGAAATTCACAGTATCCAACACCACCAGATGAAGTCTATATTTACAGACCGGGAGGAACTACATCTACCAACGGCACAATCACTCAGGCGTTTATGAGTTCTTCTTCCGGAAGAATTGCTATTAATGATTTGACCGATCCGTCTCCGTTTTTATCGAACGGTGCTGCAGGAGGTTTGAATATCTCCGAAATTAGTACGGCAGGTGCTACGATTTCATTCAGATATGGTACCAGTGGAGCAATCAGTGTTCCGACTTTAGTAAGTCCTACAAATGCATCCACAGGAATTTCCTTAACTCCTAAGCTTATATGGAACAGTGATATAGATGCTGTTTCCTATCAAATACAGATTTCTTTAGTTGCTGATTTTTCATCTACTTTATTGAACCAAACAGGGTTAACAGATACATCTTATCAAGTGGCATCAGCCTTAGCTCCTAATACATTGCATTATTGGAGAGTTAAAAAAGTTACTTCCGGAGGTTCGAGTAACTGGTCGGGAGCATGGAATTTTACGACTTCTTTTGCCCCTCCGACACTTGCGGAACCGGTGAATAATTCAACTAATATTGACCCGGTTTCTATCTTAAGGTGGAATTCTGTAGCGGGTGCTTTCGGATATAATTTACAGGTTTCGACCGATTCTAATTTTACAAATATAGTTATAGACCAGGCGAATTTAAGTACTCTCTCTTACCTTACAACAGGTTTACTTAGTAATTCTAAGTATTACTGGCATGT
>JBAYGQ010000466.1:0-2998 GCA_041666585.1 Bacteroidota bacterium | reverse complement strand
TCAACTGATGAGGTTTACGGCTCACTCGGTGCAGAAGGTAAATTCACAGAACAAACTCCGCTTTCACCAAATTCTCCATATTCTGCGTCAAAGACATCTGCGGATTTACTTGTAATGTCCTTTGTACATACATATAATTTACCGGCGCTGATTACAAGATGCTCAAACAATTATGGACCTTATCAGTTTCCCGAAAAATTAATACCTCTTATGATTTTAAATGCACTCGAAGACAAAGCTCTCCCTGTTTACGGAGACGGTTCAAATGTACGCGACTGGATTCACGTGGAAGACCATTGCAATGCAATTAAACTTGTTTATGAGAAAGGTAAAGTCGGAGAGGTTTACAATATCGGTGGAAACGCTGAAAAAACAAATCTTGAAATTGTAAAATTAATTTTGAGTATTCTGGATAGACCGGATAGTTTGATAAAATTCGTAAAAGACAGACCTGGACACGACCAACGCTATGCTATTGATTCGGGTAAAATTGAAAAAGAACTCGGATGGAATAGAAAAGTTGAATTTGATGAAGGTATAAAAGAGGCAATTAAATGGTATGTAGAGCAGACGGAATGGTGCAATAATGTAAGGTCAGGAGCATACCTTGAATATTATAAAAAGCAATACGGACATTGATTATTTTTCCAATTAAAAGAATTTTAACGGAGTAATGAAATGGCAACCACTAAAGAAATTTTAAAAAAAATTAAAAATAAAAATGTTACAATCGGTGTAATCGGCATGGGTTACGTAGGACTCCCACTGGCACTTGAATTTGCCATGAAGGAAGTAAAAACAATAGGTTTTGATATTGATAATACAAAAATAAATAAATTAAATAAAGGTATTAATTATAATCAGGATTTGGATTCTGCATTAATAAAACAATCGGTTAATTCCGGATTTCTTCAGGGAACAATAAATTTTTCCCTCCTTAAAAAATGTGATGCGGTATTTATTTGTGTACCTACTCCTTTTACTGAAAACAAAGATCCTGACATCTCTTTTATTGTGAATGCCGCAGTTGAAATTGCGAAATATTTGCAGAAAGACCAGACAATTATTTTAAAAAGTACAACTTTTCCCGGTACAACTACAAAGTACGTTCAACCGATTCTTGAATCAAAAGGTAAAAAAGCAGGAAAAGATTTTTATCTTGCTTTTTCACCCGAAAGAATTGACCCGGGTAACAAAGTCTGGAACACAAAAAATACACCTATTGTTGTCGGCGGAGTCAGCAACAAATGTACAAAAGTCGCCTGTGCTTTTACATCACTCGCAGTAGAAAATGTTAAAGCAGTAAGTACGCCCGAAATTGCAGAAATGGAAAAATTATTAGAAAACATTTTTCGAAGTGTAAACATTGCATTGGTTAACGAACTTGCACAGCTTTGCGACAGAATCGGAGTAAATATCTGGGAGGTCGTAGATGCGGCGGCAACAAAACCTTTCGGATTTATGCCCTTTTATCCAGGTCCCGGAATAGGCGGACACTGCATTCTGATTGACCCTTACTATCTCGCATGGATGGCAAGAGAATACGATTTCGTTACTAATTTCATTCAGCTCGCCGCTGAGACTAACGAATATATGCCCTTTTACGTAACAAATTTAGCTATTCGTGAAATTTCAAAACAATCAATCACTTTAAACAAAGCAAAAATACTTTTACTCGGTATGGCTTTTAAAAGAGATGTTGACGATTTGCGTCATTCCCCCGCCCTCAAGGTAGCAGAGCTTATGCAAAAAGAAGGATTCAAAAACATAACTTATTTTGACCCTTATATCCCTGAAATCAGGATAGGAAATGAAGTAATCCATTCCGAAAAAAATATCAGTCCTGCAATTCTAAAAAAATATGATTTGGTTGTAATCACTACCGACCATTCTGCATTTGATTTTGATATGATTGTAAAAAACAGTAAAGCTGTAATTGATACTAGAAATGCCTGTAAAAATGTAAAAGATAAAAGCCGGATAGTTCTTCTCGGTTCAGGCAAATAATTTAATTGGATAAAATAATTATATGAAAAAAATTATTTCAATAGTAGGTGCAAGACCTAATTTTATGAAAGTAGCCCCTATTCACAGGGCTTTTCAAGCTTATCCGGATAAAGTTGAACATATGATTCTGCATACAGGTCAGCATTATGATGTGAATATGTCGGATGCATTTTTCAAAGATTTGGAGATGCCTCAGCCTGCTTTCTTCTTAGGAATCGGCTCGGGTTCTCATGCTGAGCAGACTGCAAAAATTATACTTGAATTCGAGAAAGTTTGTATTACAGATAAACCTGATTTTGTAATTGTTGTAGGTGATGTCAATTCAACTATTGCCTGTGCACTTACAGCAGTTAAATTAGGTATTCCCGTAGCGCACGTTGAAGGCGGCTTGCGTAGTTTCGACCGTACAATGCCTGAAGAAATCAATCGGAAAGCGACCGATTCAATCTGTGATTATTGCTTCGTTACAGAACAAAGTGCAATTGATAATCTGGAAGATGAGGGTTACCCTCCGGAAAATGTTTTCTTTGTAGGTAACACGATGATAGATTCTCTGCACTTTGCACTCAACAAAGCCAAGCATTCTGATATTATAACAAAACTGAAACTCAAAGAAAAAAAATATGTCCTGGTTACATTGCATCGTCCAAGTAATGTTGACGAGAAAGCGAAATTAGAAGAATTCATTAGCATCTTTGAAGAATTTTCCCGTGACACTGAATTTGTTTTTCCTGTTCATCCGAGAACGAGAAAAATGATACAGAATTTTGGGTTAAGTTCAAGGGTTGAAAAAATATCTTCTCTTCATCTTATTGAACCGCTCGGATACATTGATTTTCTCGCACTGATGCTGAACTCGAAATTTGTTATGACAGACAGCGGAGGTATTCAGGAAGAAACAACTGCACTCGGAATACCCTGTCTGACACTCAGAACTTCAACCGAGCGTCCGGTTACAATTGAATTCGGCTCAAATATTCTGGTAATACCT
>JBAYGQ010000465.1:0-2999 GCA_041666585.1 Bacteroidota bacterium | reverse complement strand
CCGAATGCTTCCATATCTGAAGTAAACCGGATAATGCAGATGCAGGATAAAATAATAAAAAGCATTCCTGAAGTCCATCATGTTCTTGGTAAAGCAGGCAGGGCGGAAACACCTACAGATAATGCTCCGTTAAGCATGATTGAAACTATTATTATGCTAAAACCCAAAAATGAATGGAGACAGGGTATCAAAAAAAGTGACATTATTGCTGAACTTGATGCCAAACTGCAAATTCCAGGTGTAAGAAACGGATGGACACAACCGATAATCAACCGAATCAACATGCTATCTACCGGTGTCAGAACTGATATCGGTTTTAAGATTTTTGGCGATAATCTTGATACACTTGAATACTATGCAATTAAAGCCGAAAATATTCTGAAAAACGTTAACGGAGCGGCTGATGTTGTAGCAGAAAGAGTACAAGCCGGATATTATCTTGATGTTACTTTGAAAAAAGAAGCAATAGCCAGATATGGAATAAATATAAGTGATATTCAAGATATAATAGAAACTGCAATAGGCGGGCAGAATCTTGGAGTTGTTATAGAAGGCAGAATGAGATTTCCAATCCGCATGAGATACTCAAGAGATTACAGGGATAATATTGATGATTTGAACAGATTGATTGTTCCTGTTGCTTCATCTTCAATGCCGACTGGAGGTATGAATAATAATATGACGTCGAATTACCAAAGTCCTAAGACGAGTTCAATGAATTCTATGTCCGGAAGCAATAAAAACGAAAATCAGACTACGGGTACAAATATTTCCGGTTCTAACTTAAATTCTATTGACCAGAATGAAAAATTATTTCTGCCATTATCATATTTAGCAGATATTACAGTGCAAACAGGTCCCCCGATGATAAGCAGTGAAAACGGAATGTTACGCTCTATTGTATTTATGAATACACGTGGACGTGATATGGGTAACGTGATGCTTGATGCTAAAAAAGTAATATCAGATAGTTTGAAACTTCCTTCAGGATATACTTATCTTTGGAGCGGGCAATACGAAAGCAAAGTCAGAGCCGAAAGAACAATTGAAATTATTATGCCGATAGTGTTCCTGATAATTTACGTGCTTTTGTTTTTTACACTGCATGAATACAAAGAAGCGGGAGTTGTAATGCTATCAGTGCCGTTTGCTTTGATAGGCGGTATGTATGCTATCTATTTCTTAGGATACAACTTTTCAGTGGCTGTTTGGGTCGGTTTTATTGCTTTGTACGGTATAGCAACTGAAACAGGTGTTGTGATGGTTGTTTATTTGCATGAAGCTCTTGATAAAAGATTGAAGGCTCATCATGACGGAAAAAGAGGTGAAATAACTAAACAGGATATTTACGAAGCAGCTGTAGAAGGTTCTGTTCTCAGATTAAGACCAAAATTAATGACGGTTCTGACTGCAATGATTGGGCTTGTTCCTGTAATGTGGTCAACAGGTACCGGTTCAGACGTAATGAAACCATTAACAGCACCGATGATAGGAGGATTACTTACTTCTGCAATTCACGTTCTGGTTGTAACGCCAATTCTTTTTGTAATCATGAAAGAACGAGCGTTGAAAAAAGGTAAACTTGAGTTATCCAAGATGTCCGGTTGGATGAAGGAGGGTGGATAGAATTATGAATTTAGAATTAACTAAGAAGAATTACAAATTTATTTTGTCTATGCTTGTTTTTTTTGCGAGCTTTTCAAATCTTCAGGCTCAGTCTATTGATTCATTAGTCATCGAAGCATCGATTAATAATCCGCTGATAAAATCTTTGGATTATAAAATTAAATCTTCTGAATACAGAGCTAAATCAGTAAATGCTTTGCCTCCTCCGACTGTAGGTTTTGAGCTGTCTCAGATACCTTTTAATACCATCAACTGGTTGAATGAGCCATTGTCTCAGAATCTGACTTTTTCTCAAATGTTTATGCTTGGCGGAAAGATTGAAGCAATGGCTGATGCCGAGAAAGCAAATATTAACATTAGCCGTGACAATTTGCAGATATATAAGATAAGTCTGATAGCAAGTATAAAAATGTCATATTATAATCTTTGGCTGGCTGATAAAAAAATTGAGATTCAGCAGGAAGGCATAAGCTTATTGAATGAACTATTGAACTCGGTAGAAAAGCTGTATGAAATCAATAAAATTTCTCTTGCTGATATTTTTACAATTAAGAGTGAAATAGCTTTCAATGAGACTCAGCTTTTAATATTAAAAAATCAAAAAGAAGCAGAAATCTATAAGATGAACAAACTTCTCGGAAGGGATTTAAATTCGAAGGAAATAAATGTGTTAAAAGATATTGCTATAAAACCGTTCGACTTTAAACAGGAAGAATTGGAGTCTTTGTTAGCAAATAACAATCCTTCGCTGAAAAGAATGAACTCGATGATTGAAATGAATAGATTGGATATCATTGCTAATAGCAAAGGAACAATTCCCGATTTGATGCTTCAGGGAATGTTGATGAGAATGCCGAAAGGTATGGTACTTACTGCAGGACAGGCTCAAAGTATGACAGTAATGCCGGGTGCTGATTACGGTTATGGATTAATGGCTTCTATTACTTTGCCTTTTGCTCCTTGGTCGAAAAACAAATTCGAGGCAAAGGAACAGGAACTTTCGGTAAATATTCAGAGTATTGAATCAGAAAAAAATGATATGCAAAGAGAGATGAATTCTCAACTTAAAACTGCATATATAAAAATGACAACATCCCGTGATTTGATGAAACTTTATTCAGAGAATGTGATTCCGCTTTACGAAAAGGCAAGGAGTGCACAGATTTCATCCTATCAGAATAATCAGACAAACATCAACACCGTTATTGATGCTAACAGAATGATATTAATGCAGTCAATGAATTATTTTATGGCTCAGGCTGACTATCAGATGGCGATTACTGAAATTGAAATGATGGTCGGACAATCACTAAACAAGTAAAAAATATTGAGGTGTTTAAATGAATAAATTAAAATTAAAGTGGCTAATAATT
>JBAYGQ010000464.1:0-3003 GCA_041666585.1 Bacteroidota bacterium | reverse complement strand
CCGGAATTTTGAAGTATGTCCATATTTTTTATGATATGCTTTTTTTCACCTGTTTTGGTTGTAATTTCAATTTCCATACCGAGAACAGGCTTCTTTACTGAAGTATTAAACAGGGGACAGGCTTGTTCGGGTTTATGAAAGCGGCAAAGAATACAGTCTTTACCGATTACTTCTTCTGCGAAATAACCGGTAAGCTGTGCGGCTCTTTCGTTCCAGCTTGTAATTGTACGTTTAGTATTAACAGTAAAGGTACAGCTTGGTACAACTTTATTGATTAATTCAGAATACTCATGGTTTTGTTTAAGCTCTTCTTCTGCGTGCTTAATATCTGTTATATTAAGTATTGTACCAACAATACCTGCGACTTCATTGTTATTATTTCTAAAACATGAATGATAAAAAACAAAGTATTGTTCTAAGCCGTCGGAGCGTCTTAAAGAGTCTTCATATTTAGAAACACCCTGAATTTTTATCAGTTCTGTTTCATTTCTGTCATATTTTGCAGCATTGTCCAATGGGAAAATGTCAAATACGGTTTTTCCAAGAATTTCTTCCTTTGGAAGTCCTGTAAACTGCTCGAAAGCATGGTTGCACCCTTCAAACTGTCGCCTGACAGAATCTTTATAATAGACGGGATTCGGGATATTATCAATCAGATTTTGAAGGAATAGGTTTTGGAACCGTACCGCTACCGAACTTTTTTTCCTTTCGATTGCGATTGCAATTTGTTCTGCTATTGAAAGAAATAATTCTAACTGGTCTTTTTTGAATTTATCGGAATCTTCATAGTTGTAAATTCCTACAGCCCCGATAACCTCACTATGAACAACCAATGGAATACAGTACCAAACTTTTGGGCATATCCTTTGATTCGAAAACATTTTTGCGTTCAAATCTGTTATCTGCTGTCCTTTAAGAAGAAAAGGTTTTGCCTCTTTAATTACTTGCGTTACAAAGTAAGAATCATCATCTAAATCAATGTCTTCAAGATAATCAATGTATTCATCTGTTAAATAAGGAAAGGATATTTTTTGAGTGATTCTATTAAAATCGGCGATGAAAAAGTTTTTTGTGTCAATAATTTCATTCATTGCAATATGCAATAGGAAGTAAAGCTCATTCATCGTAATTGCAGTATTAACTGATTTGGAAATGCTGTAGAGAACATTAATGAATTTTTCATGATTAATTTCACTTGTAATATCACGTGCGATGCCGTCAATGCTGTTAAATTTTCCTTCTTTATCGAATGTAAAATATGCGTTAATTGATATCTGAAGAATTGAACCGTCTTTGTGTTTGACAGATGTTACAAAATTATTAATTTGTTTCGATTTATTAAATAAATCAATAATTTCTTCTTTCGCTTCTTTATTTTCGAAAACATCAGCTATATTTTTTCCTATCATCTCTTCGGCAGTGAAGCCGATAATTTTTTCAACCGAAGGAGAAATATTTTGAATATATCCCTTAGTATTAATACAGAAAAATATATCATGTAAATTTTCAAAAAGTAGCCGGTATCTCTCTTCACTCTCGCTAAGGGCTTCTTGAGCAAGTTTTCTGAAAGTTATATCCTCAATAATACCTTCCATATAATCAATCGAACCGTCTGCTTTGCGGAAGATTTTTGCGGAATCACGTACCCAAATAATTTTTCCGTCTTTTCTTTTAAAGGGATTTTCAATACTCACGATGTTAGGCGAATCAGCTTGCTTTTTAATTATTTCATTTCTCTCATTCTCAGATAAATAGAAAAATTGTGCTTTAGTATTCAGAAGTTCATCTTCCGTATCGAATCCTAAAATCACTACTAAAGCTTTATTTACCTGAAGGAAGTTTCCGTCCTTAGTTGTACGGTAGGCACCTACAGGGAGTTGATTAAAAAATGATCTGAATTTTTCTTCGCTATTAATAAGAGCTTTTTCCGCTTTTTCTCTGTCTTCAATTTTAGATTTAAGTTCTTCATTGATTTGTTCCAGCTCAAAATTTCTGCTATCTATTATTTTTTCCTGTTCTAGAAAAGTATTCCTAAGTTCATCTTCTAATTGCTTTATTTGAGTTATATCTTGAGAATAGATTATAATATACTTTTCATTTTCTATTTCAATTAATTTTGCAGAGACAGAAGAATAAATAATATTACGGGATTTTGAGTATAACTTTAATTCTAAGTGGTAAACTTCTTTTTTATCTACAAGTTGTTTAATTAGATTCTCACTGTCTTCAGTATTGATCCAGAAGTTAAAAGTAAAAATACTTTTACCTATAATTTCATTTTTCTTGTATCCGAAAACGTTTAGAAATCCTGAATTTGCATTAATTACTAATCCGTCGGAAAGTCGGGATATTATAATTGTATCGGGACTCATTGAAAATGTTTTGTGGAATTTCTCTTCACTTTTTCTGAGAGTTTCATTCGATTTGAATATTTCCGAATTATCATTAATAATGCTTGCTAAACCTGTAGAGTTTTGCATCGGTACAAGGAAAGAGTACTGGTCAAAATGCTTAACAGAACCGTTTCTGAGATACATAACACCTGTATTTTTTCTGTTCAGCCAATTGACTTCACCTGATTTAAGTGCTATTAAAAAACTTTCTTTTAGTGAATTGTAATAAGCTACATTTTTTTTATCAGGATTAACACATTCATACATTATATCCCATGCGAAGTTACCGAGTGCTTCTTCTGAACTAAAACCGGAAATCGTTTCCATTCCCTTATTCCAAATAACGATTTTACCTTCACTGTCAAGAAAATATACCCCTTCAGTTGCATTGTTAATTATATAGGAAAATCTTTGTTCACTTTCGAAGATTTTCTTTTGAAATTTTCTCTCTTCAGATACATCACGGAATACAAAAACAACGCCGATTAATTCATTTTTATTATTAAAAATCGGTGCACCGCTATCTGCTATTGACCTTTCCGTTCCGTCTCTTGCAACAAGGATAGTATGATTAGCCAATCCGATTAACAAACCGTTATTAATTACAGAT
>JBAYGQ010000463.1:0-3007 GCA_041666585.1 Bacteroidota bacterium | reverse complement strand
TGTAAATACTTGTTAGGAATTTTTTTCATCAACTTCCTACAAATTTCAAACATATTAAAACTATTCATTTCGGGTAGATTGCCATAATATTGCTTGATAATGTTTTTGTATTCTTGGGTTCGTATAGCACGTATGAGGGTGTCTGAATCAATGTATTTATTTATTTTTGCTTCTCTAATTTCTTTCATGGAAGGTGATTTAGGGCTATCAATAAATTCAATAATACCTATATGTCGATTTTCATTTAAATATTTTTCACTTAATGACTCATGTGTGACAACATAGCATTCTTTAAAAATTTTATTATAATCTGATAATTGTCCTGTCAATCGTTTGTCGCTATCAAGTTCTGTTTTTATCTCAAATGCTTTACTCGTTCCATTAAACAAAACAATATCAGCAATTGAATTCCCAACTCTAAATTCATTAATTGCTACAGTATTTTTTATACCATAATTTTTAATAAGTAATTGATTGATAAAAGTGTTTTTATATACATATTCATTTTTATACTGTTTTCCTAATGCATTGTAAATAAATTGTATGTAATCATAATATGTATTTACGTTTTTACCTATTTGAGATGTGTCGAACTTTTCAATTCTTGAATTCAAAAATGAGTAATCATCATTTTGTAGTAATTTTAAAAAAGATGTACTTGAGAAAACGGTTGAATAACTTCTCAGTTTGACTAATGTTTTATCGTTGCAAGTTGAGGTCATAATCTTTTTTTGTTCCACAAATTTTATTTATACACATTGGTATCAATAATTTTGTTCACATATCATAATTAACAAATCGATTATGATGGTATTTATCTATTATTAGATTTACTTTAGCTTTGTTTGAAACTATTTTAATAACTTTATATTTAAAATTTTTAAACAAAATTAAGAAATTTTCTAATATATCCTTCATTTTTTTTTAGAATTTGGTTTAATGAAAAATATATTATTGTCTGAATCACATATTTGAGGAATTGCAAAGATTTGTTGTTCCCAAGAAGGTTCTTGGGAACAAGTATTTAAATATATTTTATTTTTGGGGTTGCAGTGCTTTGGATGCTTCGATTATCGCATCAATAAAGCGTTTGTACTGCTCTGCATTTTTGCCTGCAAACTTGGCACGTCCCAAAAAGTTGACTAAATTCTGTGCAGTCTGGAATGGAACTTCTGTCTGTATTGTTTCGCTCAGTTGTTTCTTCTGCGTTTGAGAAAGCTGTAGTGCGGTCTGAATATTTTTTTTCACATCAAGAAAAGGCTCAACTTCACTGCCCTGTATCTCAATATTATCGAGAGCCTGATAAATAAAATAAAGGTCTTCCACGTACCAGACAGGTTTTAATGAAGGTACTTTGGGTTGTTGAACCTGTGAAAACAGGCTTGTACCTGATACTAAAATCAGTATAAAAAGTAGAAATAAATTTCTTTTCATTGCATTTTTCCGTAATATTTATTATACAAAATTATAAATCAAGACTGACTGAAAATCTATGTAAAATTGCAGAGTTTCCTAATTCGGCGGCACCGTAATCAAGGTTAAAATCTTTAAGTACTATACCCAGACCTCCGGAAAAACCGGAAAGTTTTTTATCAAATTCGGGTGCTGTGTATTTGCGTATATAATTGTTGTAACCAAGCCTCGCCTGAATATATTTGCCGAGGTAAAGCTCTCCGCCCAGAGAAAAATTAATAAATTTATCAAAGAAATTATCTGTTCTGTCTGCAAGGTGGTGGAAAGAAAAATTAATCAGCAATGGCAGTCCGCGTAAACGGTGATTGATACCAAGTCTTATATCAAGCGGAACGCTTTCGGAAGTACCGTCGGTTGATGTGATTTGTGTTCCTGCGTGAAGTATGGAAAGCCCTATATTCACCCGCTTTTCGGGTATCTGATACAAGAGACCGGCATCGAGCGCAAAGGCAAGAGCATTGTATTTTTCGAATGTAACAAAAATTACTTTTCCGGTAACACCGTAATAAAGGTTAGAGTCTAACTGATTGGCATAGGTACCGGAAACAGAAAGATTTTGCGAGCCGAAAGTGTTACCGTTGCGGTTACCGAGCTGGTCTGCATAATCGAAAGAGCCGAAATTGGTATAGCTGATTGCACCTGCAATTGTAGCATGTCCTTCCAAAGGTTTTATATAAGTTATTAAGCCCGAGTTTATATCGAGAATATGTTTCAAAAAAGTAGCTGAAAAATGTTTTTCGTTAACAGTCGGAATAGTTGCAGGGTTAAAAAAAACTCCCGAAGGGTCATCGGGCATCGATACAAAACATCCTGCTAAAGCGGAGGAACGGGCGCTTTCTGCGATTCTTAGAAATTGGAAAGGGGAGTCGCAAAAAAGTTCAGTTTGCAGAAAAACAAAAAATAAAATAGAAATTGCGGCATTTTTTGCTTTGAACATAAATTCATCCGGATTGTTGATAATAATTAATCCGTGCCGTTTTTACCGATGTAGCGCTCCAACATTTCAATAAATATTTTCGGAGGTCGTGTAGCTCGCTTTGTGTCGGAACGCATAAAACTATGCACGGTATATCCTTCAGCAATTGTCGTTTCAGAACGAAAAATATTATATGAAATTTTAAAAGTTGCTTTATTTTTATCGAAATGAATTGTAGCCTGGATTTCAAGAAGGTCATCGTAATAAGCCGCATTTTTATAGACTACATAGGCTTCTACCAAAGGAAGCATAAAACCCAGATTCTCGAATTCGGTATATGGCAGACCCATTGCTCTCATTAGTTCGGTACGTCCGATTTCAAAATAAGATAAATATTCACCGTTATAAACAAAACCCATTTTATCGGTATCCGCATAGCGAACTCTGATATTATAAGAATGTGAATGTTCTAACATTTTTGTTTCCATAGCAATAAAAAAGGGCAGGTTAGTAGCCTAAAACTCCTTGCCTGCCCGTAATAAATTATAGATTAGCGGGAAGCTGACTGTTTATCAACTTCGCCTCTTGAATATTTTTCTTCTTTAGTTCGTGATTCTT
>JBAYGQ010000462.1:0-3013 GCA_041666585.1 Bacteroidota bacterium | reverse complement strand
GGATTTTCCAGCAATACATCACGGATATCGTCATCTGTTATATTTATTCCAAACTTCTTTGCCTGATGACGGAGTAAAATATCATCAACCATTTGTGTCCAAACCTGATTTCTTACCGCATTGTCATCTACGGGTTGATTCGGGTCTTTCTGTTCTTTCTGTTGTTGGTCGAATAATTCTTTTACTTTTGCTTCGTAATCTTTATACAGAATGCTTTCACCTTCTACTTCGGCTACAGCCGCTGTTTGGTAGTTAGTACCGGACCTTACCAGATTGCTAATATCAGCGTCCGATAAAACCATGAATCCAACAAATAAAATGGCGAATGCCGCCAGAAAATATGGTGAAGTTTTCCGCATTTTTTCCATCGTTCCCATTATAATCTTCTCTCCTGTTAAATAAAATAAAGTACAAAAAAAATGTAGTAGAGATATTTTTGTAATTTTACAAACTATAAAATTACTAAGGTTTATCCTTTTTTCCAATTAATAATAGTTAAAAGTTTACATTACCCAAATATCTAATGAGGTTTTTCGTTACTTTATTTTTATTAAACTCTAAATGGATGAACATGAAATCAGGAAATTTTTCAATTGAAGTTTTAGATACAGGAATTTTTGGACTCGACGGAGGAGCAATGTTCGGTGTTGTTCCGAAAGCTCTTTGGGCAAAAGCTTATCATCCGGGTGACGAGCTTAACAGAATTCCTCTATCAGCAAGACCGATGCTTATTAAAGTTGATAATAAGATTCTTTTGATTGATACCGGCAACGGAAATAAGATGGATGAAAAGTTTGCAGAGCGATATGGAATTGACATTGAAAAATCGTCACCGTTAAATGCTTTATTAAGTACAAGTGTTTCTCCAGACGAAATTACAGATGTGATTCTTACTCATCTCCATTTTGACCATGCAGGCGGAGCCGCTATTTCTGAGAATAATAAAATTGTGCCTACTTTTCCCAATGCAAAATATTATGTACAAAAAAAGCATCTTAATTGGGCTTTGAATCCTACCGACAAAGACCGTGCTTCATTTGTTAAAAACAATTTTGAAGTTTTGCTGAATGAAGGTTTGCTGGAACTTTTAGACGGTGAAGGAGAGTTGTTCCCGGGAATTTCAGTTCATCCCGTAAACGGTCATACAGAGGCAATGCAAATGGTAAAAATTAAGACGGGTGAGCATACGTTTCTGTATTGTGCTGACCTCTGCCCCACTTCTGCACATATTAACATTCCTTTTGTAATGGGTTACGACAATCAGCCCCTTGTTGTTATAGAAGAAAAGAAAAAGTTTCTGTCTCAGGCTTTCGAAGAAAATTGGATTTTGTGTTTCGAACATGACGCATTCAAGCAGGCAGCTTATGTAAACCAAACCGCAAAAGGTTTTTCTGCAGGTGATAGCGTTGTTATCTCTTCTTTATAATTTTTATAATGAAAATTTACTTAAACCAAATAAAAAAAAATATCGAACTTGAGGGCAGGAGTTTTATTCCGGTTTGTAAGTCGAAAGAAGTTTTAGAAAAAAAAGGTCTGCAACTTATTTTTGAAGATGATTTGGATTTTCAGATTGCCTTGTTCAGACTCAAAGGACAGATTTATTGTGTATCTAACATTTGTCCTCACCGCCATGCAGACCAAATTTTCAATGGAATAATCAGCGGAATGAACATAACCTGTCCCCTGCACGGTTGGACATATTCATTAGAAACAGGAAAAAATACTAATCCTCACCAAGGTTTGAGAAGTTTGGTACATTATGATTCTTTCGAATCCGAAGGTTTAGTTTATATAGAAAAACCCCATTTCGAGCCACCCGCTTGGAGGAAAAATTTGTAGGGAAAATATTTTAAACTAACTGTAGTTTTTGCGTTACTTCATAAAAGGAGTTACAGTTAAGAATTTCTTTTGCAATTTTTTTCGATTTGCTGTATTTGATTTTTAATATTCTGCTTTTCAGTTCAAGCAAAATCGAAGGAACTGTGCTAAGTTCGTCAATTCCCAAACCTATAAGAAGTTCTGTTGCGGCTGTATGACCAGCCAATTCACCGCAAACTCCGACAGGTATGTTTTTTTTCTTGGCACCGTCTACAGCTGATTTGATAAGCTTCAACACTGCAGGATGGAAAGAATCGTAAATACCAGTTACAAGCTCATTAGTTCTGTCTGCGGCAAGAGTGTATTGTGTTAAATCATTAGTTCCGATACTAAAGAAATCACAATTTTCTGCGAATTTTTCGGCAAGAAGAGCCGCCGCAGGAGTTTCAATCATTATTCCGACCGGAATTTGCGAATCGAATAACTCATTCTCCTGTCTCAGCATATCTTTGCATTTTTCTATAAGTACTTTTGAACTTTCTATCTGACTGAGATTCGAAACCATAGGAAGCATAATACGGATATTTTTATTTTTGGAAGCACGCAGAATAGCTCGGATTTGAGTTATAAATAAATCTTCACGATGCAGCAAAAAACGTATTCCCCGGAAACCGAGAGCGGGATTGTTTTCATGCTTGGACATTCCCTCTGCATATTTATCGCTTCCCACATCAAAGGCTCGGATAGTGACCATATTAGGATAAGCTCTTTGTGCTATTTCAGAGTACCATTTGTATTGCTCCTGTTCATCCGGGAAATAATTGAGAGCCAGCACTAAATGTTCGCTACGAACCAAACCTATACCTTCAGAACCGACCATCATAGCTGAATCAACTTCCTCAGGGGAATCGCAATTCGAAAGAAGATGTATTTTCCTTCCGTCCTTAGTAGATGTCTTTATCTTTACAAGCTGCCCGAGTTCACGCCGATGACCTTCTTCCTCACTTCGTTTAATTTTAAATAATTCTATTTTCTCTTCTGACGGATTAAATATCACGTATCCTGCATAGCCGTCAACCATAGCGGTATCGTTATGATTAACGAACTGAGTTATTTCATTAACACCGATAACCGCAGGAATTTCAAAAGAGCGGGCAAGGATTGAACTGTGTGCGGTAATACCTCCCGCTTCTGT
>JBAYGQ010000461.1:0-3014 GCA_041666585.1 Bacteroidota bacterium | reverse complement strand
TCAGGCAGGATTATTTCTTTGTAGAAAGCTTTGTGAAAGCACCAGTCTTTATATATTTCAACAAAAAAGAGAAGGCTTGTGCAATCGTAATACACAAACCTTTCTTCATTTCTCACTTCTATTTTCTATCTTCTCTCTTCTAAAACCGTCGGGGTGAGAGGATTTGAACCTCCGGCTCCTACGTCCCGAACGTAGTACTCTACCGGGCTGAGCTACACCCCGAATCAGCTATACAATTTAGCACTTTTCTGTGGGTTTACCAAATTTTTTCTTTATGGACAGTTCACAAAATCAATATGAGCCTGAATCGTTTATGCTTATTTATATTTTGGAAATCCTTGTTTTTGTAAGTATGGAATAATTTTTTTCAGAATGTTTTTTTAGATTACTCTTCGGATACAATTGAATATGAATGCTTATAATCTCGGTATTACTGGTTCCTGGTGGTTATTTTTCCTTTTAGCGGCTGTTGCACTGGCTTTTACAATTTTTACTTACAGATTTACTATTCCGGACATCAGCGGCCAGAGAAAAACTGTTCTTGTAGTATTACGTTCAATTGCTTTGACTTTGCTGCTTTTCGTTTTATTCGAACCGGTTTTTACTTTAATCAGAGGAACATTGGAAGAGCCGAAACTTACAGTTCTGATTGATAATTCTATTTCAACCGGAATAGCTGATGCAAAAGGCAACAGACGAAAGATGCTTTTGGAGGCAATCGAAAAATCCAATTTCTCAAGTATGGATAAAAATATTCTGAAAACTGCTATCTTTGATTCCGACGTTCAGTTTATCGAAAAATTCGATACTTCTTTGATTAAAAATAAAGGACAGTCCACAGATATATCTAAGGCTTTAGGCTGGGTTACTAACAGTGCGGAAGAGCAGAACACACAAGCTGTTCTTTTAATCAGCGATGGTGTTTTCAATTCCGGAATTAATCCCGTTTATACTGCCGATGTATTGGGCAAACCTGTTTTTACAATTGGTATCGGTGATTCGACCGAAGCACGCGATGTTTCAGTGCAGTCTGTTTTGACGAACGATGTCGCTTATCTTGAAAATCCGATTCCCGTGAATGTCTGCGTTAAAGTAAGCGGTTATCAGAGCGGTTCGCTTGCCCTGAAACTTTTTGATAACGGTAATCTGATTGCAACACAGAATTTCAACATTACACCTGAAAAGGAGACTGCGACTGCCGTTTTTGAGTTCAATCCCAAAACAGAAGGAATCCATAAGCTTACAGCTTCTGTTTCTGCAATGGAAAAGGAAGTGTCAACACGCAATAATTCTATGTCCGAGTTTGTAAATGTTCTGAAGAATAAAAGACAGATTCTGATTCTGGCAGGTTCACCAAGTCCTGATGTGTCCTTTATCAGAAATGCTTTTGCTCAGGAAAAAGGAGTTGAAGTCAAAGAATTTATTCAGAAGAAGGGTACGGAATTTTACGATAAAGCGCCGACTGAAGCGGATTTCAAGCAGGCGGAGATAATAGCTCTAATCGGATTTCCGATTGCTTACTCACCTGATAATGTATTAGTCAGTCTGAAAAAAGAACTGGAAAAAGGCAAATCGCTTTTGTTCATTGCATCGCAGTTCACTGATTATAATAAACTCAGAATAATTGATGATTACCTGCCTTTCAGCATTGTAAATTCAAATCAGCGTGAGTATCTCGCATTGCCCGATGTTAAACCGGAAGCTGTTGCCAATCCCTTACTGAGAATTAACGGTACTGCCGCTGATGCCGAGTTGTGGAACCAGTTGCCGCCGGTATTCAGAACTGAAACTTTTGTAAGAATTAAGCCTGAAAGCGAAGTCGTTGTCGGACTTAAGGTGAATAATGTTCCGATGAAAGAGCCTTTAATTCTGTCGAGAACTTTCGGCAATAAAAAAACTATTGCGGTTCTTGCCTACGGTTTGTACCGCTGGAAGCTGATGGGTTATGCCTCTGAGGTCTCTAAAGGCAGAGCTGATGTACCCGATATTTTTGACAGATTCATACAAAACTCCGTAAAGTGGCTTTCAGTGAGTCAGGATAACAAGCTTGTAAATATAAAAACAACAAAACGGAATTACCTTAACGGCGAAACTGTTGAGTTCATCGGGCAGGTGTATGATGTATCGTACAATCCGATTGAAAACGCAACCGTGCAACTGAAAATCAGCAGTGGAAGCCAGACACGGGACTTGTTCCTTACTCCCGCAGGCAACGGAAGATACACAGGTAAACTGCAAAACCTGCCTGAGGGTGATTACTTCTTCACCGGAAACGCAGTATTAAACGGAAAAAATTTGGGCTCCGATAAGGGCAGATTTGGTATAGGAGATGTCTCTCTCGAATATCTTAATCTAAGTATGAATGCAACTTTGCTGAGAAATTTATCTTCGCGTACAGGCGGTAAATTTTATACTTATGAGAACTGCTCTACTTTCCTTGATGATTTGAAAAAGCTGAAAAATTTTGTTCCGCGCAGTGTAACCTTACGGAATGAGTTTGCTTTGTGGCATCTCCCATGGCTTTTAGCATTATCTCTTCTCTGCTTTGCCGTTGAATGGTTCCTCCGCAAGCATGCAGGAATGCTGTAAGCAATTAAGAATGAACAATTAAGAATTATTGTAGTATGCCCTGTCATCCTGAACTCGTTTCAGGATCTCTTCTTTGTCATTCAGAACGCAGAGAAGAATCCAACCTTTAAGCTCTTAAAAATTTCCCCTCCTAAACTAGGAGGGGCAGGGGTGGTCTCTTAGCTCTGCGTCATCTGCACGCTTTGCGTGAAATAATAAAGCACATTCCTTCTTATGGCAGTCGGCACCTGACCAAACTTTATATTAGAGCTTCTAAAAACCTTATCTACCATGATAACCTTAGTAGCATTGATTTAATATTATGTTTTTAACCTTATTACATTATCAAAATGATTAAGGATGAGATTAAATAAGGTAATAAGGTTTGTATTGTGGATGATTATAATTCTACTAAGGTTATTGTTGAAGATAAGGTTCTTCTAGTT
>JBAYGQ010000460.1:0-3035 GCA_041666585.1 Bacteroidota bacterium | reverse complement strand
TCTAAAATTGATTTTTTAACAAATTTTGTTTTATCTATCCCGATATCTATTGCCATTCCTTCGGGTAGATTTTTTTTAATTTCTTCGAGTCTTTTGTAAAATTCATCAGCAATTTCTACTTGATTAGCACCGGGTTGTGGAATAATTGACAGTGAAACGCCAATAATCCCGTTCATCTTAATTGAAGTTTCTTCATTTTCCGGTCCTATCACTGCTTCGCCTACATCGCTGAAACGGACCATTCGGTTATCTGCTTGTTTGATAATCAGATTGTTGAAATCATCAACTGAGGTGAGCTTTCCGAAAGTTTTAATTGTAAGTTCTGTTTCATTGCCTCTGACTTTTCCACCCGGCAAATCAACATTTTCTCTGTTTAATGCATCAAAAATATCCTGAACCGTAAGGTTGTGAGCTACTAATTTTGCCGGGTCAAACCATAATCTCATGGAAGGGCGTTTCTGACCGAACATTGAAACCTGACTTACACCGGGTATTGTCTGTAATTTTTCCTGCAACACATTTTCGACATAATCGCTTAATTCAGTAACAGTCATTTTACTGCTGACCACAGGCATGAAAATTATCGGGTCGCTGTCAGCATCTGCCTTGGAAACTATCGGAGGAGCATCAATATCCTGCGGTAGCGACCTGACAGCCTGACTTACTTTGTCGCGTACATCGTTTGCGGATTTTTCCATATCAGAACCAAGTAGAAACTCTACCCTTATGTTGCTGGAACCAAGGGAAGAAGTCGAAGAGATGTTCCTGATTCCTTCTATTCCGTTAATCGCTTTTTCAAGAGGCTCAGTAATCTGGGATTCGACAATGTCCGGATTTGCTCCCGTATAGGATGTTCTAACATTAATTACAGGCGGGTCAATAGCAGAATACTCTCTTACTCCGAGAAAGCTGTATCCTACAATTCCGAATATTACAATCAAAATATTCAGAACAATGGCACCGACAGGGCGGCTTAATGAAAAATCCGATAGGGTCATATTATTTACTTAACCTTAGAAAATTTAATAGGACTGTTTGGTTTTATAAATAATATGCCGGAAACAACTAAAGTATCTCCTTTTTCGAGACCTGAAACTACCTCAATCGCATCAGCCCGCCTTACTCCTGTAATAATAACAACAGATTTGGCAATTCCGTTTCTGGCAACAAAAACCTTTTTTGTGTTTGCCTGAGGAACAATTGCTGAGGTAGGAATCATTATTGCCTCTTCTTTGTTTCCCAGATTAGCTTTCACTTTTGCAAAAGCACCGGGAATAAGACCTTTTAGGTTTCCGGAAATTAATGCTCTTACTTTTAAATTCCTTGAATCAGACTCAATACTAGATTCATTTGCTATAACCGTAGCTTCATAAATTTTGTCGTTTCCTGTGATTGCGAACTGTACTTTTGTACCCGGAGTCATTGAAGCACCATATCTTTCAGGTATGCTGAAATCGAGTTTTAAATTATTTACAGCTCTGATTGTTACTAATTGGGCTGACGGAGTAATGTATTGACCCGGACTGATTTTTTTTAAACCGAGAACTCCGTTATAAGGGGCTTTGATTTCAGTTTTATCTATGCTTACCTTAAGAATCTCAATCTGAGCCTTCAGATTGCTTACTTGAAGCAGGCTTGCGTCATATTCTTGCTGACTTGTACCACTAACTTTGAAGAGAGTATTCATTCTTTGTTCGTTGTTTTCAGCAATTTTCAATTGAACTTCAAGCATTTTCAGTTGTGCCTGCAGGTCTTCATCAAAAAGTTTCAGCAGGAGGGTTCCCTTTTTTACTAATCTTCCTTCCTGAAGATTCAGGCTGACTACCTTTCCCGACACTTCGGACATAATTATAGTTTCATCGAAAGGAAGAATAGTTCCCGAAACTTCTATATCCTGCTCTAATTTTGATGTCGAAACGATTTGCCCTTCGAGATTGCCGATTAAAGTGCCGAAACTCTTATTATTTTCACTTTTTTCCTTAGCATGACTTCTGAAAAATAAGAAATAAATAATTAGCCCGGCAATTATTATTCCTATAAGTATCAGCAGTGGTTTTATTTTCATTTTTACTATCTTTTATTTTTTTAAATTTTACCTTTTGAACAGTTCAGTACTGACAGAAAATTGTGCTTTGTCATTACTTAACTATAATCAATTACAAATTTATAAAAAAAGAAAATAACTCTATTTTATATCTTCATAAACTTAGAAAATTTATTTCCGGTTTTCAAAAAATAGACACCGGGGGATAAAAAGCTAACATTAATTCTGTCTCTATATTCAGTATCAATTACTTTGATACCAAGCACAGAGAATATCTCTATATTCCGGACAGTTGCTTGCAATCCTTTATTACATTTCAATTCAATAAAATCATATACCGGATTCGGATATATTTTTAGCATTTTATCATTTATGGAATTTGGTTCTTCAACATCTGAGACGATGAGGAGCACATTGATTTCTGTTGAGTCAATGCAGTTGTCGGGTGAAGTTTCGGTAAGTTTAACTTTGCCGCTGGTACCATTGCCCCACAGAATAGTGATTTCAGAAGAAGTATCTACTGAAGTAATTTGTCCTCCTTGAGCAATCCATTTGAATTTAGAAGTTTGAGTTCCGTTTACATTGTAATTTTCTGATGTACCTTGAACAGCAGTTTGAGCTCCGTTGATTTCTGCTGTAGGTAGAGAATAGAGTGAAATATCTGAACCGTTGTTTGTTCCTGTTGTAATGGGTGCCGAGGCTACAACACGTATTCTGTAATCCGCTCCTGCAGGTGTGTTCAGTGGGATTGTTCCGTTAATTGTTCCTGCACCTGTTCCGGTTAATGTACCCAAAACTACAGGAATTGTAAAATCACCGAATCTATCAGAAAGCTGAGCCGTAAACACATTTCCGGGATTAAAAGTTCCTGTTATGGTGAATGGGACTGATACATCCGAGCCTTCACAAAACGATGTGCTTACTGTACCGGTTGAAATTGTCGGAGGAATAATTGTACCAAAGTCTGCGATAGCGGCTTTAAATACACCGT
>JBAYGQ010000459.1:0-3055 GCA_041666585.1 Bacteroidota bacterium | reverse complement strand
ACAATTAAAATAGTGGAAGGCACCTATAATCTGATTGAACTGAATCTTAAGCCATCCCAATCCACTGCGATTACCTTTGTACGTGATTTGCAGTTCAATCAGAAGTTCGAAGAGTTACAACGCGATATCTGGCATCCTATGTATCTGGAAGCTACAGGAAAGGCACAGGTTGACATTATAAAGGGTATGTATGATGTATCGGCGGAAATCACAGCAACAGGTATTTATAACGAAGCAACTATCAATGAACCTCTGCCTGATTCTATATATAAAAACCCCGGTACAAGGAGCATTACAGTAGCTAAATTAGCCGATTCAACACGCTCCGAGTTCTGGGACAAAAATGCAATGCGTGAAATCTCCGAAAGAGAAAAAGAAATTTATCTGAAAGTAGATACGCTTGTAATAAAGGATTCACTTACTAAATCCGGCGGTTTGACCTCTACAGGTAAAGTATGGGACTGGGACATCAATCCTTATTTTGATTTCAACCGAGTCGGTTCTGTTAGTTTGGGTGCCACACCGGAACTAAAATATAAATTTATCACACTCTCGGCAACCGGAAAATACAGTTTCGGTCAGAGAAAACCGTTCGGTTCGGTAGATTTGAATTTATACATCCCGCTCGTCGGTTATTACAGATTGTACTCGCATTTTTCAGTGTTTTCAGATATAGCAATAAGCGACAGAGATATGCTGTATCCTCCGCTTGTGAACACAATCGGTGCACTTTTGTTCCATCAGGATTACTACGATTATTACAAATCCGAAGGCTGGTCGGCTGATTTGAGAACAAGAATGTACGGATTTTCTCCTTGGGCAAATGTCGAGTTCTCGCGACAATACTCACTCAGCAACAGGACCAACCGTTCAATATTTATTAAAAGGGAGTTCAGAGCGAATCCTCCGATTGTAGAAGGAAACTACCGAATAGCAAAAGCCGGACTTTCTTACGGGGAGGCAAACAGCTTCAATCTGTCGAGAAGTATACAGTTCAAAGCAAACATCAGTGCCTTGTACGGCGAAAATACTTCTGCAAAATCTTCGTTCAGGTCTGTTGAGGGTTTGGTTCATACGATTATCCCGCTTATCGGAACAGGATACAGCCCTATTACACTCAATGCGTTATTGGAAGGCGGCTTGGGAAGCAGGAATCTACCGGTTCAGGAACAATACAGAATGAACACACTTTTGGTTGTTTATGCCGATAGCAGGGCTTTCTATTCGGCATCCACAGGGCTTTTCGGCGGAACCGAATATTTTGCAGGACACGCTAAGCTGAATCTCACGGATATCTGGTGGCGTTGGATTGGTCTTCCCTTGTACGAGGGCAGGGGATTGGATTTGATTCTTGCGGCATCTTCTGCAAAGTTTTTCAATTCGTCAAATGCGGGATATATGAAGACTACACCCGATTTTTATTCTGAAGCGGGTTTCGGTCTTACGCGTATCCCGACTTTTTTCAGCAATGTGATTTTCCTTTCCTTCGATGCACGTTGGGGTGTCGGTCCGATTTCAAAGGACAGATTCGGCTGGGGATTGTCAATATCTCTGCCTTTCTGATTTTTTTTAATTTTGTTAAGTTTATAAAGTGAAAAAAATTATTGAAAGAAGTCTGAATCACGGATTTAAAGAATTAATGGATCTATTGATTAAAGTGAAAATGCTGAACAAAGTACAGTATGACATATAATAAGTTTATTTGAAGAGAATAAAATAATAATGAATCATTACGATATTACAATAATAGGTGCGGGAGTTGTGGGACTAGCAATTGCCAGAAGCGTTTCCCGCTCCGGAATGAATATACTTGTAGTTGAACGTCATCCATCATTTGGAAACGAGACTTCATGCAGAAACAGCGAGGTTATCCATGCCGGGGTTTATTATCCGCAAGATTCCCTGAAAGGACAATTGTGCCTGAAGGGGAATGATATGCTATACAAAATATGCAGAACACACAACATCCCTTTCAGGAATTCGGGGAAGCTGATTGTTGCCAACACTAAGGAAGAAGTGGCTCTAATTCCGGCTCTTTACGAAAAAGCAAAGAATAACGGTGCGAAATTCGTTCGGATTGTCGAAGCGGATGAAATCCGTAAAATTGAACCGAATGTAAGAGCATTAAGGGCAATATTCTGTCCTACTTCAGGAACTGTTGATTCGCACAGTTTAATGGCTTATTTTGAGTCAGGTGCAATTTCGTCAGGTGTTGATATCTTATACAGAAACGAAGTTATCGCGATTGACCATAATGAGGGAGCATACACTCTGACAATCAGGCAGACGGACTCATCTCTTTACAGCTTTACTTCAAGGATTGTGATTAATGCAGCGGGACTTCACAGCGAAAAAATTGCCCAGATGCTTGGTATAGACACAGTGAAAGCCGGATACAGGCTCGTTCTGAGAAAGGGTATTTATTTCCGTGCAATGCGACGGCTGGAACACTATCCCCGTACTTTAATTTATCCATTGCCGCCTGATGCGGGTGCAGTCGGAATTCACACAACTCCTGATTTAGGCGGCGGAATGAGACTTGGTCCCTACATAGGACCGGAAATATCAGAGATTGAATACACAGTTGACGATACATTACACAAGTATTTCTACGATTCTGTAAAAACTTATCTACCTTTTTTAGAGTATGACGATATACAGCCTGATTCTGCGGGTATTTTACCTCAACTTCAGAAGCCTGACGAGCCTATGAAAGATTTTATTATTCATCACGAAAGCGACAAAGGTTTTAATAATTTTATAAATTTAATCGGAATTGAATCACCCGGACTAACCGCATCACCTGCGATAGGGGAATATGTCTTCGAAATGGTAAGGAAATTAATAATTCAAAATTGAAGATATTTGAAAGAATACAAAATTCTTTTTCTTTAACTCACAAATTAAAATATAAAAAACCTACAGGGTTTAGAACTTTACAAACTTTACAAACTTTACAAACTTTACAAACTTTACAAACTTTACAAACTTTACAAACTTTACAAACTTTACAAACTTTACAAACTTTACAAACTTTACAAACTTTACAAACTTT
>JBAYGQ010000458.1:0-3061 GCA_041666585.1 Bacteroidota bacterium | reverse complement strand
TCATAAGAAATGCTACTAATCCTAAAACGACAATAAATACTTTTTGCAGAGCAACTACTTTCTTCTGATCTGCTTTCGGATTGATGAATGTTTGATAAACGTCTCTGATAATATTTGTAGATGGGCTAAGCAGATAATTCATACCTGTAGAGAGTACAACTACCACAGCCGCCGCAAGAAGTAACAATCCGACGGGTGCGGGAACAAGATTCTTTGCCGCTTGAAGTATAATTGTATCAGGACGGAAACCGGGTTGCCCCCAATAATGTGCTGATGCATAAATCGCAAGAATCACAACAACCGACTCTACTACTATAGTTCCGACTATCCATAGGGCTACTGCTTTCTTAGCCTGTGCAGGAGTTTTTGCGCTGTAAAATTTCTGATACATACTTTGTACACCGAGCAAAAGTAGGGCTGTTGCAAGAAAGTACGAAAGTCCTTTCAGTACTGGAAACTGTCCGAATTCAGAAGAGAAAACTTCAAAATGAGAAGGCGGTAAAACCTGCACAGGAGCGTTCAATCCGCCGACTGTAATAATTACAAACGGAAGTGCAAGGCAGCATGCTAAAACGATGATTATACCGTTTGGCAGGTCTGTATGTGCAACCGCCATCATTCCTCCTATTGCGGTAAATGTAATAACAAACGCCGCCGCAATTGCCTGTCCCAATTCCACACTGACAGCCCCGTCAGTGATTACATTCAAAATGTATCCGCCCGCTCTGAACTGATACGAGACAATTGTAGTGAAAGCTACAACAAGAGCGATTGCTCCGAATAAACGGGCAAATCTGCCGTAGCGAACTTCCAGAATATCACCGATTGTGTACTGACCGAAAGTTCGGATTTTTCCTGCAAGAAAATAAATTATAAAAATACCTACCCATGCACCTGCGGGCATCCAGAGAGAGCTCCAGCCCGCTTTATATGCAAACTCTGCTCCTGCTATAAAAGTACCGGAACCTATCCATGTACATACAAGGGTAAAAACCATTTTAGTTACACCGAGACTTCTGCCGGCAACCATCATGTCATCCTGTGTCTTTACTTTTTTGGACTGCATGAAATTAAAAATGGTGAGACCGATTAGATAAGCCATAATGATAATAATGTAAATATTCATAGTGCTTTTCAATTTTTGTAATACAATTAATGTTTTTGCAAGTTAATAAATATTTTTGATTCATTAAACGCAAACTATTCATTTAGAAATTGCTCTATTTATTGCTATTTCCTTCAATAGTGTTAATTTTGGAAAATTTATTAAATAAAATAAGAATAAAATTTATGGGTTTTTTCGATAAATTGAAACAAAAGGTCGGCGATGCCGTTAGCTCGGCAACAGATGCTATGGGATTTGACAGGCTCAAGGACGGACTTACAAAAACACGTACTTCTTTTGTAAGTAAAATTCAGGGTGCAATAGGTATCGGCAGAAAAATTGATGCGGCACTTCTCGAAGAAATCGAGGAAATACTGATAAGCGCCGATATTGGTGTAAATACAACTGAATTGATTATTCAGTCTCTACGCAAAAGAGTAAAGGAAGAAGGTTTCGAAAATGCTGAAGATGTGTTTCTGCTCCTGAAAGAAGAAATGCAGAAAATACTGATTGAATCACCTTCAGCGGATAATGATGCAAATTATTCAATAGATGAAGACAAAAAGCCTCACGTAATAATGGTTATCGGTGTTAACGGAGTAGGGAAGACTACAACTATCGGCAAGCTCGCATTCAATTACAAAAATGCAAATCGTAAAGTTATCATTGGTGCCGCAGATACATTCAGAGCCGCCGCCAATGAGCAGTTGGAAATCTGGGCTGAGCGTGCGGGAGTTGAAATAGTTCAGCAGAAGCACGGAGCCGACCCCTCGGCTGTTGTGTTTGATACAGTGAATGCGGCAATTTCACGCAAGGCGGATGTTGTGATAATTGATACTGCCGGCAGACTGCATAATAAAGGCAATCTTATGGCTGAACTCGAAAAAATGGTTCGTGTGATGAAGAAAATTAAAGATAGCGCACCTGATGACGTGTTTCTAGTTCTGGATTCTACAACGGGACAGAATGCAATTCAGCAGGCAAGAGAATTTCAGAAAGTTGCCAATCTCACAGGAATTGTTCTTACTAAATTAGACGGAACTGCTAAGGGAGGAGTCGTGATTCCTATTGCAACCGAACTGAAACTTCCTGTGCGTTACATCGGTGTCGGGGAGAAAATCAACGACCTTCAGGTATTCTCTCCCTCGGCATTTATAGAAGCTTTGTTTGAAACTGAAACTAACGAAAAAAATTAAAAGAGTACAGGTGATAAATGAAAAGAACTGCAATTATTATGGCAGGTGGCACAGGCGAAAGGTTTTGGCCCCTTAGCAGAAAAAGAACTCCGAAACAGCTTCTTGCTTTGTCTTCGGATAAAACGATGCTTGAGGAGTCCGTTCTCAGGATTGCACCGCTTATTCCACAGGAAGATGTATTTATAATTACAAGCCAGACTTTGCTTGAACCTATTCGCAAAGCTATGCCTGATTTTCCGCCTGAAAACGTGGTCGCCGAACCCTGCAAGCGGAACACGGCTCCCTGCCTTGCTTTGGGTGCCGCATTTATTGCGGAAAAATATTCGCATGAAGGATTCAGTCCGGAGCAAATTTCGATTGCAGTGCTTACAGCAGACCAGAACATTGAACCGGAGGACGGATTTTTAAGTACCGCTGAAAACACTCTAAATATTGTTGAGAAAAATAATGTTCTTGCAACTATCGGAATCCAGCCTAACCGCCCTGATACGGGATACGGATATATTCAGGTGAAAGAAATATTCACGAAAAATTCGTCTGCACCGGAAATAAAACCTGTTGTTCGGTTTGTCGAAAAGCCTGATTATGACAAGGCTATGGAGTATGTTAAAGCGGGTACTTTTTTGTGGAACAGCGGTATGTTTTTCTGGCGTTTAGATAATTTTATTTCAGCTTTGCAAAAGCATTTACCCGAAGTAGGAAATAAAATTAAAGATATGCAGACTCAATTCAAAAATAAAACAGGACTTGCACTGCCTGA
>JBAYGQ010000457.1:0-3075 GCA_041666585.1 Bacteroidota bacterium | reverse complement strand
ATTTCATCGCCTTTTTGCTTGTAAATGATAAAACCATATAATGATATAATTTCTACTTCCAAATCTTTTTTCAAAGATCTGGTCATAATTTTCAAACAATCTCTTTCTTGTTTTATAAGCAAATCAGCATTAATTTGTTGCTCATTTAGTCCTGTAAGATTATTATTAATCCGATATAAATACCCTCCGGTTACTGCATAACCAATACTATCATTAATAATCAGAATATCAGAACTATATTGATCAAAGAAAAGACTATTTATTGGCAGATATATATCTCCTATATATTTTCCGAATTTATACAATGTCATGAGAACATGTCCCCCACCTACTCCTGTCGGAATACGTGGAAGCAGGCCACCATATCCAATACTATCATTTACCATATAAAAACTTGTTAACACATATTCTGTAGAACTAATATTTCCGTCAGAATAAATATTTGTTGTTTCAAAATCATAATTATACAATATGTACAAATGTCCGTTTTCAGTTTGTTGAACAATTAGGTTATCTCCACTTATCAGATCTAAATTATTCCAGCTATCTCCAGTATCCGTTGTTTTATAACAGACAGAATTACTTCCTATGATATAACCTGTACTGTTCCTGAATGAAATATCATTTAGTTGAGCCGTAAGAGACAAATCTTTTACTTGCCAAACACTCCCACAATCATGTGAGTAGAGTACCATACCATTATCTCCTACAGTCCAGATATTACCAATACTTGCAGCTGCAATAGCATTCAGGTTTTCTGATGTACCAGAAGTGACTTGGATCCAAGTGTCTCCGCCATCAACAGTTTTCAATATTGTTCCGTTATTTCCCACAGCAAATCCCGTTGTGTTGTTACAAAAAATGATGTCGTTTAGTTGATCTGTTACAGGATATTGCTTTGTCCAGGTCTCACTACGGTCGGTGGAGCGGGCTATCAACCCATTACGTCCCACGATATAAACCGTATCCAATCCTTGGGTACAGATTTTTCGCATCCATTCGTTTTCAAGGGCATTGGAATATTCCCATGTTTGGGAAAACATTAATTGTAAACTGCTTGCAAGAAGCAGGAGAAAAAGTGTAAGTTTTGTTTTCATAACTATAAATTTATTTCGTTAATATCATCCGTTTTGTATCAATCACTTTTCCATCAGCAATCAAAGCATACAAATACATGCCTGCACTTAACTCATTCCCTTGAATAATAATAAAGGATTTTCCCCGATCAATTAAAGAAATGTTTTTTAATTGTCCGCCATTCATATCATAAATGTATAGATTGGCACTTGAAACGGTTGATGGTAGGTAGTAATTTATTGATGTCGAAGTGTTGAAAGGGTTAGGCACATTCTGTTCAAGTACGGAATATTTGAGGAGGTCGGTTAAAGTTTCGTTTGAAGAATTTACTTTTTGAGGACCAAACAAACTTAAATCGTTTACTTTGGTTGTTAGTTCATCAATTTGTAGTTTCTGTGTTTTTAGTGCCTCAACTAATAGAGGAATCAAGCCGATATAGTTAATACTATAATAACCAAGTGTATCCTGACTTACTAATTCAGGATATACCTCTTTTAACTCCTGAGCAATAAAACCGAATTCCGGAACTTCTTTTAAATTGGCTGATACATTATCGTTGTTTTTTGCTTTATAAAGATTTCCGTCAGCATCCCTTTGTTCAGGCATCTCAAGCCTTTCTTCCTGAAGATGCTTTTTATATGATTTTCCGTGTAAGCTATAAATTAGTTGTGTCTGAGTGGTCAATGGAGCTATGTCATTTTTCAAACGTTCATCGGACGTTATATTAAAACTACTTGCATAAACATGACCGGCAACATCCAATACAATTCCCGAGTTTGTAGGAGCTTTCCCTACACCTACTCCTCCGGCGACATTGATAAATAAATAATAATTTCTATTGATACCATTGAATGGACTTGGCCAAGGTTTCCATATATTCAAGTTTCCTCCCCAGTTTTCAAGGCCGAATTCACCGTTATTATATCCGTAAGCCGCATAATTTCCTAACCACAAATTTGAATACCCCGTATATCCTGAATGAACTGAGCCATCAGAACGTACTTTTAACTGCGCCGACATAAACTGTGTTGCGAACAAACTCGCACAAAACAAAAGAATTACTTTTTTCATACTGCTGAAATTTAATTGATTAGAATGATAAATTATATAAATGTAATGAGTAAATACAACAATTGACCATTTACAAACCTCAATCGAATGTAATCATCTAACCTCTTAATGGAAGGAAATTCCTGGAAACCTCAGGCAGCACTACGAAACAAACTCAAAATAATCTTTCATCAGATTCAAACCGGGATTAAGAATCAAATTCCATAAGGTAACATGAAGAAGAAAAATTCGGTTAAAATATATGAGGACAAATATAAATAAAACTTTGTATACAAAATTCATCAAAGTTTAACCAAAGTTTTATCAAAGTTCTAATATTTTAGTTAAATTCCTAAACACATTATTCTGATTTCATTCTGCAATTTTGGCTAAACGAATAACTACTATAAAAGAAATAAAGAAGAATGTTTTATTAATTACATTTTAATAACAAAAACTCTCCTTTTTCATTTGGCAAACTCAATTTTTTCAGCTATATTTGTCTGTTTTTTTGAGGGAGTTTTTGCCGTAAAACCATGGATTTGTTTTTACCGGTAGAACTTCATTAATCAATTGTATTTAAATTAGATAGACATTAAAATGAGTGAAGAAGAAAAAGTGACGAATACCGAATATTATGATGCAAGTAGTATTCAGGTATTAGAAGGTTTAGAAGCTGTTCGGAAACGTCCTGCCATGTATATTGGCGATATTGGTATGAAAGGGTTACACCACCTTGTTTATGAAGTTGTGGACAACTCAATTGATGAGGCGATGGCCGGTCATTGCGATACTATTGACGTTACCATCAACGAAGATAATTCGATTACCGTGGTGGATAACGGTCGCGGTATCCCCGTAGATTTCCACGAAAAAGAAGGAAAATCTGCTTTGGAAGTTGTTATGACGGTGCTTCATGCCGGAGGTAAATTTGATAAAGACAGCTAT
>JBAYGQ010000456.1:0-3083 GCA_041666585.1 Bacteroidota bacterium | reverse complement strand
AATAATAATATTTTAATAATTCAGCCCAAACTTTTTTGATTTGTAATTTAATAAATAAAGTAATAAACTTGTATTTATAAATAAATCTTCAATAAATTTACGCAAATATTAAATTGAATAAAAATTAAAATATCATTTTTGGTGCATTATGAGTTTTAACACAATCAATCCCACAACCGAAGAAATAATAAGAGAATACTTAGAATTTACTGAATCTGAAGTAGATAATAAAATTACTTCGGCTCACAAAAGATTCGGTGAGTGGAAAAATACTTCCTTTGCTCATAGGAGCAAACTTATGCTTAATGCAGCTAAAATTCTTCGTGACAAGAAAAAAGATTACGCCGGACTTATGGCATTAGAAATGGGCAAACCTCTTGCTCAGGGTGTCTCTGAGGCTGAAAAATGTGCCTGGTGTTGTGAATATTACGCAGAAAATGCTGAAAAAATGTTATCTGATGAAAATGTTCAGACTCAAATGTCACGAAGTTTCATTTCGTACCAACCGATTGGTGCAGTTCTTGCGATAATGCCATGGAACTTTCCTTTCTGGCAGGTATTCAGATTTGCGGCTCCCGCACTTATGGCAGGAAATGTAGGTGTTTTAAAGCATGCAAGAAATACTATGGGATGTGCCGAAGCTATTGAAGAGATTTTTCTTACAGCAGGATTTCCTGAATCTGTCTTCACTAATCTTGTTATCGGTTCATCTATGGTTAATAAAGTAATTGAGCATGAATTTATTAAAGCAGTTACACTTACCGGAAGTACTCCAGTTGGTCGGCAGGTAGCTTCAAAAGCAGGAAGTTTAATCAAAAAAACTGTCCTTGAGTTAGGTGGCAACGATGCTTATGTTGTTCTTGAAGATGCAGATTTGGATGCAACTGCCGAAACCTGCGTAACCGCAAGGCTAATTAACAGCGGTCAAAGCTGTATCGCCTCAAAAAGATTTATTGTTTCAAAAAAAGTTCTGAATGAATTTGAAAATCTGTTTATCGAAAAAATTAAAACTAAAAAGATGGGAAATCCGTTTGATAGTTCTGTTTATGTCGGACCGCAGGCAAGAAAAGATTTGCAATTGGATTTACATAGTCAGGTAGAGCAAAGTGTAAGTATGGGTGCGAACTTACGGATAGGGGGAAGGCTCCCGGAAGATAAAGGATATTTTTATTCGCCCACAGTTCTTACTAATGTGCAAAAAGGAATGCCTGCATACGACGAAGAAACATTCGGTCCGGTTGCCGCAATTATTCCGGCTGAAAGCGACGAAGATGCTATTGATAAAGCGAATGATTCTGTTTTCGGACTTGGTGCCGCTGTCTTTACTCGGAATGTCGAAAAAGGTGTTGAGATTGCGAAAAATCGAATTAATGCCGGTTGTTGTTTTGTCAATGATTTTGTAAAGTCAGACCCGAGATTACCTTTTGGCGGTATTAAGCTATCAGGCTACGGAAGGGAGCTTTCATACTTTGGAATCAGAGAATTTGTTAATATTAAAACTATATGTGTTATTTAAAATTAAATGATGAAATGATGGAAAACAAGAACAGAGCTTTTATTTCGACTATTTTCTTACTATTATTTTTTGCACTTCCTGTATTATCTCAGGAATTGTTATATCCTACTAATCTCGATTTCGAAGAAGGACAACCGGGCGATCTCCCATCCGGATGGACAATTCCGGGTTTTGCAATTAAAAATAAATATGATGCTTTTTTAACTACAGATAGTCCTAAAAAAGGGAAGAAATGTCTTGAACTGAACCACATCGCCCCTCTGGACTCAATGGTATCCGGTGCTGTAATGCAAACAATAGATGCCAAACCTTACAGAGGGAAAAGAATAAGATTCCGTGCCGCATTATGTGCAGAAATTCTTGGCAAAACCGGTTCCGCACATCTTTGGTTACGCACAATTCTGACTGATAAATGTGAAGGATTTTCAGAGTATAAAGACCTTGAACCTGTTGTAAATACTGACTGGAACTATTATGAAATTACCGGAAAAATAGATGAAAATGCCGCGACTATTCTTTTCGGCTTGTTGTTGAATGGAAGGGGTAGAGCTTGGATTGACGATGCTTCTTTCGAAGTTCTCGACCAAAAAATTCCTGAAATGTCACCACCGAAAGTTCTCGAAGGACAAGCATTAACCAATCTTATTGCTCTTGCTAAAGTTTACGGATATGTACGTTATTTCTATCCAGGTTCTGAACTTCAGTTTATCAAATGGGACAATTTCCTTTACAACTCGGTAAAAGATTATGAACCTCTGGCATCAACAACAGAATTAGCAGTAAAACTTGAAAATGATTTCAGTCGTATTGCACCGGGTATTGCAATAAATCAAAAACAAAAAATCTCCGATTGCGGTTTCAAAACTGCACCTCCAAATTCCGCCAAAAATATTGTACTTGTAAGAAAACAAAACGGTCCTGATATTCTAACAACCGGAAAAAATCAAAATTCAGAAATTGTGAATATATATAATCCTCAGCGTGAAAGAGAAGGTATTGTTTTTCAGGTAATTGATGCCTCTTCTTTTCGTGGTAAAAAAATTCGTTTTTCATCTGATATTAAAGCTGACCTTGTTCCACCTTACAGCCAGGCTCAACTTGGGCTAAGGGTTAATCTTTCTGATAAAAAACCGGGATTCAACGGTATCATGTGGGACAATCCCGCAAAAATTAACAAATGGACAAATTACAGCATCGAAACTGTAGTTCCTGAAAAAGCTGAAACGATCAATATAGGTTTGGTGCTAATCGGAGACGGAGATGTTTGGTTCGATAATACTAAGTTGACAATTTGTGGAAGCAACGGCAAGGAGCAAACTTTTGATTTGCGTAATGCTGGTTTCGAAGAATCTGATACAGGTAGAATTGTCAAATCCTGGACATTTCCGAATCCCTCAATAAATGCCGGATATTTTGCAAATGTTACTATTGGTGCCCATTCAGAAGGCAAAAAATCATTGCATCTATTCTCCGAAGAAGTCTCTCGTGTTATCTTTCCTGAAGTTGGAGAATCTTATAAGACTGAATTGAATAAAGATTTGTCATTCTGTATGCCTCTTACAAGCTT
>JBAYGQ010000455.1:0-3093 GCA_041666585.1 Bacteroidota bacterium | reverse complement strand
TCAGGGCGGCAAAAGTTTCTCCCGGACAAAAAGTACTGGTGAACGGCGCCACCGGAGCCATTGGTTCAGCTGCCGTGCAATTGTGCCGGTATTTTGATGCCGAAGTCACCGCAGTTTGCGCAACTCCTCACCTTGAACGGATCAGATCATTGGGTGCAAAAACTGTGATTGACTACACCAAAGAAGATTTTACGAAAATAGGCGACCGGTTTGATTTCATATTCGATGCCGTAGGCAAAAGCTCGTTTGGCAAATGCAAACCCATCCTGAAAAGATACGGAATCTATATTTCCACCGAACTGGGCAGGGGTGGACAAAACCCGTTTCTGGCGCTGATTACCCCGGTACTGGGCGGTAAAAAGCTGCTGTTTCCGATCCCAACCATCAGCAAACAAGATGTTATTTTCCTGAAAGAGTTGGTCGAAAGCGGACAATTCAAACCGGTGATTGACCGCAGCTATCCGTTGGAGCAAATGGTGGAAGCCTCCAAGTATGTGGAAACCGGCCAGAAAACCGGGAATGTGTTGATAACTGTGAACCACACCAAATAAGTAGCGGTCAAAAATGTAACCAATGAGATTTCAGGCTTCAAAATCAGTTTCATTCGTTTTCATTTTATCCTTCCTCCTGATTCATTCGGGTTGGGCAAATAATTTTGTTGCCGGAAACGACTCTACCCCAATTAACAAACGTGGACTTTATAAAGCTATCGCAATTGAAAGCGCTTATTACGCGGGTAGCCTGGCCGTTTTGAACACTGTTTGGTACAAGGACAAAGCGAAGGTGCCGTTCCATTTTTTCAACGACAACAAAGGCTATTTGCAGGTTGACAAGTTCGGTCATGCTTTTGGCGCATACGCCCTGGATAATCCGGACTAAGCTGACCCCCTTCACTCCGGAGATTCATTAGATTTTTTTCGGTTTTTCGCGCGTGTTTTGTGTGACAGTCCGGCAGATGCTGACCCCCTTTGAAGTTGCAAAATGGGTTGCAAAATCCGGAGCATACTGGTTCTTCATCAATTTAGGTGATGTTTAACCTGCCTTACTCAGTATGACCTTTCGCCTTAGGAGTTCGAAGCTGGCTCTTCCATACATTTGTCGTTTTATGCTTTTTAATCTGTTCACCTGCCCTTCGACTTGTCCATTACTCCAGTTCGTTTTAATAGCATTTCTAACGGCTTTAATATCGTTTCTTAAACCTCTAACAAAAGTTTGAAGTTGAGATTTGCCAATTGCCCAGGTTTTATTCATCCAGTCTTCTAACAAAAAGTCATCATTTCCCAGTAACAAGTCTTTAAACGACAAAATCTGAAGACGAAGTTTCTCGAGTATCGTATTTTTATTGAACAATGAAATCATGATTTCTCTTTCGAATTTATTCTCGATTTTAGACAAGTCAGCAAATCGCAGATATCTTGCGATCTTCCGTGGGGACATTAATCTTTGTTTGACTACCGTTAATGTTTTTGTTTCTGGATTTATCCGCATCGGATGATCTTTGAGTTGTTCATAAAAACTGGTCTTACCCCCTTTAAAACCTGCTTTTGTAACGCTGTCAAATATCGTTGTAATATTTTTTCCTTCGAAAAACTCCCTTTCTATAATTTCCTGATATTCATTGTAATTATTCCTGACATGAATGCCTTTATTTAATAAAATATCCATTTTTGAATAACGACGAACCGTATTCTTTGACATTTGTAACGATTTTGCAATTTGTTTTATGGCGTAGCCATCTTTAAGCATTTCTTTTACTTTATCAAATCGCTCTTTGAAATAATCATTCATTTCCCCTTTCTCTTTTCCTGGACTTTTCGTTGATACTTCATCCGAAATGTCAGGGATTTTTGGGAACTGGGGTGACAAATCTTCAAGTAAGGAATTTGACAAAACCCTGTATTCGTGTCTAATAACCTCATATACACTGTCCGATAAATTTGCCAATAAATGAAATCGGTCGGCCACTTGCTCTGCATTGGGTAATATTGCCGATACGGCACTTGAATAAGAACTGGCTCTGTCACGTGTCACTGTTTCTACCTCAGGATGCTGCTTTAGCCATTTCTTCAAAGCAACGCCATCCCTGCCTTCCAATAAATCAATTGCTTGTCTTGTTTCTATGTTGACAAGCAGGGTTCCATAAGATAATCCTTTCCTATACGCCCAATCATCAATTCCTAAAACGGTTACTTTATTGATTAAGGGAATCGGTAAGCTATCAACTAACCTGAGTGCGGTCGAAGGACTTACTGGCAATGAAATTAAACCAGCAATGTAGGCTCCCTTTCTGGCAGATACTTCAAGAAAGATGTTTTGAAGCCTCTGTCGTGTCCGATTAGTCATTCTTGAATATGCTTTAATCTGATCACCAGGTTGTTCTGTAAATATCATTCTTTTACAATCCGGATTTTTACAGAAGAACTTTCTTGCAGTGAGATTAATTGAAACACAGTGAGTTGACATAGGAAGGTCCCTTAGAACCCTAACGTATGAACTATGAATATATTTACTTTTTTTAGCACAACAAGGGCACTTAGCTGATTTCTGTATTGAACGAGCAGGAACATGTATCTTAAAATCAATTATATGTGGTGTTCCAAGACGAATGCCTGATAAAGAAAATAATGCTTTCATTTATTCGCTTTATTATCGGCAGACGTAAAAAGCATATCCGAAATGAAGTACAGGCAAGTGGAAAATAATTCAGTAACTTTAGCGCAATTAGTAAGTAGGTGCATGATTGCTTTGTCTTTGATTGTTAGCGCTTTAAAGATACTAATAATCTACCTTACTTGCTAATTAATTTAGTTCTATTTTACTGTATATCTGATATTTAAGTAATATTTATGACGGTAATTTTAAGTGTTTGCTTTTCGTTTTTATATCACCTAATATGACGAAGAACCAGCTTAGTCCGGATTATCCAAACAGAGAGTACAACTTTTATAGAATCTTTGGAATAATTATAGGGGATATGTAAAAAACCTATTTTTGAATTAGGTCTTATGTTTAAAATGGCACTATCTGTAGTCCACTTATAATCACTAATATTATTATTAATATCATCAAGTGATGCTGATAGTTCTATACTCT
>JBAYGQ010000454.1:0-3096 GCA_041666585.1 Bacteroidota bacterium | reverse complement strand
TTCCTTAAATTTTTATCATAAAGCTTCCAAAGTTTATCAATGGAATCAATAATGAAATGTTTTAGTATTTTTTGGTCCTGAACTTCCGGCATACAATTAATTAAATAAAAAAAATAATTTGAAGAGTGAAAAATAATATATATAGATTAAAAAATAATTATTAATTTAAAAAAAAATATAGTAAATATCAATAATTTTTGGGATATTTGATAAATCAATTTAACTCGAATTAAAATCAAAAATATTGTAATGCTATGAAAAGAGATATTAAGATTGCACCGTCGCTGTTATCAGCAGATTTTTCCCGATTAGGTGATGAAGTTAAAAAATGCAAAGAGGGCGGAGCGGATATGCTCCACGTTGATGTGATGGACGGACATTTTGTGCCGAATATCACAATCGGTCCTTTGGTTGTAAAAGCAATCAAACCGCTAACGGATATTCCGATTTCATGCCATCTTATGATTTCAGAACCTGATAAATATATCGGACAGTTTGCAGAAGCCGGTGCTGACCTGATTTCCGCGCATGTGGAGGGATCTATTCATTTACACAGAACTCTGAGTTTAATTAAAAATTTTAATTTGAAAGCGGGTATTGCACTAAATCCCGCAACCTCTCTTGATATTGCTTTCGATGCGGCTGAGTATTGTGATTTTATTTTACTTATGTCTGTTAATCCCGGATTCGGCGGACAGAGTTTTATTCCATCGTTTTTGAAAAGGGCTGAACGTCTGCGTACTTTTCTTGATACCAATAAACTTGAGCATGTGGAAATTGAAGTTGACGGCGGAGTGAAAATTGAAAATGTTCACGAAATAGTTCAGGCGGGTGCCAATATACTTGTTTGCGGCTCAGGTTTGTTCAAAGGCGATTTAATTCAGAACATAAAAGCGTTAAGAAAAAACGCCACTTTTTAAACCGAATTGTACATTAGGATATTGTCAAATTGACTCTTCCTGGAACCTTTCTAAATAATTTTTCAGCGATTCTTCCCAAGTCGGGATAGACACTTGCAATTGTCCGGTAATAAGATTGTTAGCCATTGCAGAGAAACCGGGGCGTTTCGCAGGCAGATTGAATATATCTTTAGAAACCGGTAGAATTTCATTTGATAAACCTGCAAATTGAGCTATTACCTTAGCCCATTTGAAACGCGAAGCATGACCCGAATTTGTGAGATGGAAAAGTCCTGTGAGTCCCTTCCGTAAAGCCTCTAATGTAACATTAACCAATACTTCTGTTGATGTAGGAATCGATATTTCATCGTCTGCTATTTGCAAAACCTTATTTGTTTTTGACCATTGCAGAAATTTATATACAAAGTTCTGCACACCGTCTCCGTAAACCCAGCTTGTCCGCAGAAGCAAGTATTTTTTTGCAATTTCTGCTAGATAAACTTCTCCCTGTAATTTACTCTGACCGTAAACATTTACAGGATTCGGAATATCAGACTCTGTATATAGAGTGCCTTTTGTACCGTCGAAAACATAGTCTGTTCCGAAATGAATTAAAAGCGAATTATTTTCATTTGCAACTATTGCAAGATTCTTTACAGCTTCGGCATTCGTGAGGAAAGCCTCTTCGGGAGCGGCTTCTGCATTGTCAACCAAGTTGTAGGCGGCACAATTTATAATAATATCAGGCTTGATATTGTTTGTAAATTTATACAGGTTGTCGAGATTCCTAATATCAATTTCGTCAATGTCGCCGGAGACTAATGAAACATTTTTCCCGGAAAGAACTTTTTGGAATTCTTTGCCGAGTTGTCCTCTATTGCCGATTAACAGATATATCATTGTTTCTCTTTAAAAAAGGCTGTCTCATTTGTATAATTATTGTCATTCCGGACTTGGTCCGGAATCCAAAATAAGGCTTTAAATCTTGATTCTGAACCAAGTTCAGAATGACATTTTAATAATTACTTAATTAATGAAACAGTCCATAATAAAATCATTATTTATTAGCTGTAAGCCATCTTTCGGCATCAATTGCCGCCATGCATCCCGTACCTGCGGCGGATATTGCCTGACGATATGTATGATCCTGCACATCACCGCAGGCAAAAACACCTTCTATATTTGTATAGGTTGACTTGCCTTTTGTGATAATATATCCGTTTTCGTCAAGGTCAATTAATCCCTTAAAAATTCCTGTATTCGGAGTATGTCCGATTGCAATGAAAACACCGTCGCCTTTATGCTCGGAAAATTCACCTGTTACTGTGTTTTTGACTTTAATTCCAGTCAGTTTTTTGATACCGTTTGTTTGCTCACCAAGATATTCGTCAAGAACCGAGTCAAGCAGGAAGGCTATTTTAGGGTTATTCTTTGCACGGTCGATCATAATTTTAGAACCTCTGAATTCCTGACGTCTGTGAACAATTGTTACTTTTGTTGCAAAGTGTGTAAGGTAAGTTGCTTCTTCCAGAGCGGTATCTCCTCCTCCGACTACAAACACTTCCAAGCCTTTGTAGAAAAAGCCGTCGCAGGTAGCGCATGCAGAAATACCGAATCCCCAGTATGTTGCTTCGCTTGGAATTTCTAATTTACGTGCTGTAGCTCCGGTTGCTATTATCACGGCATCTGCGGTATAATGTTTATTTCTGTCTGACCAAAGTTGAAATGGTCTTTGGGAAAAATCAACTTTTTCAATGTTTTCATATATAGAATTAGCACCGAATTTATTAGCTTGTTTGCGGAAAATTTCCATCATTTCGGGACCCATTACTCCTTCGGGAAATCCGGGATAATTTTCGACATCCGTTGTAATTGTCAATTGTCCGCCGGGCTGGTTCCCTTCGAAAACCACACAATCAATATTTGCTCTGCCTGCATAAATTCCTGATGTAAATCCCGCGGGACCCGACCCGATAATTATTAAACTATGATGTTCAGCCATTTCTCAACCTCTTTCGCCATTTATTTCATAAATTATTATTATCAAATTTTATACTTCAAGTGCGGCAATACCCGGTAAAAGCTTACCTTCTAAAAATTCGAGCGATGCACCGCCGCCTGTCGAAACATGCGTAATTTTACTTTTTAAATTCATTTTATTAATTGCGGCAACTGAGTCTCCCCCTCCAATAACGGT
>JBAYGQ010000453.1:0-3097 GCA_041666585.1 Bacteroidota bacterium | reverse complement strand
TTGCGATATCCCCGCCGAAATGAGAAAGTTCTTTATTGAATATAATTGTAACGGCACTTCCTGCAAGTTGCATTACAAAAGATGAAGCTCCTATCATCAGAATTTTTGAAACAATTTCCTTTTTCAATATAAGATTTTTCAAATGCAGTTTGATTGAACTTCTTTTGCTAAGGTAAAACCAAAGAACAAGACACATTCCGTAGAATTGTGCAATAACAGTAGCCAAAGCTGAACCTTTAACTCCCATGTGAAGTCCAAAAATAAAGATTGGATTTAAAATCACATTCAATACGGCTGTTGATACAATTGTAATCATAGCCATATTAGGTTTACCCTGACCTCTGATTATATTGTTAAGTGAAAACGTAATTGAAGTAAAAACTACTCCGAAAATTAAAATACTCATAAAATCTTTGGCATAAACCAGAACTTCACCTCTTGCCCCGAACATATAAAGCAAATCATCCATAAAAATAATTCCGGGAATAAAAAGTAGTAAACCGACAATTATGCTTAAAGTAATTGAGTTGCCGAGAATTTTTTCTGCCTCTTCGCTTTTCTTCTCACCGAGCCTGATTGAAACCAATGCTGTTGAACCGATTGCAATCAGCATACCGAAACCTAATTGCAGTAAAATAAGCGGAAATGTAATTGTAATACCCGAAATCGCTAATGCACCTACTCCGCGTCCGACAAAAATCCTGTCCACTACATTATAGGAAGCCATAACAAGCATCGCAACAATAGCAGGAATAGAATATTTTAATAATAATTTCCCGATTCTTTCAGTAGCCAAACTGTTTATCTTATCCATAAATCAATTTCTTTAATAACATTATAGCTCTACAATAATCCATAAAACTTAAAAAATTTCATTTTCTAAAACAAAGTTTTATATTGACGAATTATCAATTACATTATTTACTTTCAAAGCAAATAGAAAAAATAATTTTTGATTTCAATAAAACATTAGTTATTTTTGTAGTCCATTAAAATTGAAAGTGAGATAAATATGTATACTGTTGTTAGTGTTTTGATTATTATCGGGGCGATATTATTAATCCTGGCAGTCCTGTTGCAACCCGGAAAAGGTGATTTAACATCTACCTTCGGCGGAATCAGTTCTCAGTTCGGGCAGGTATTCGGTATGCACCGCGCTAAAACAATGTTGTCGAAAGTAACCAAAATTAT
Organism: Bacteroidota bacterium; assembly: GCA_041666585.1. Taxonomy (GTDB): domain Bacteria; phylum Bacteroidota; class Ignavibacteria; order Kapaibacteriales; family UBA2268; genus JBAYGQ01. The sequence goes on along the minus strand of JBAYGQ010000453.1, from coordinate 1,906 downwards.
TGCGGCAATTATTTTTATTTTAGTCATTCTTACAAATAAATTCCTTGTAGGCAAAGAAGAAGCCCAGCAGAAAAAGGCTGTAACCGAGGATGTACAGATTCCCGCAAATATGCAGGGGAATATGAAACCACCGCCCGTACCGATGCCCGGGCAAGGTCAACCCAAATAAAATAGCATAAAAACATATAATAAAAGCCGTCTTATTGACGGCTTTTTCATTTAGAGCCGTATTTGAACAAAAGAAAATCAACATTTCTCACGATAATTGCATCAAATACATGCTAATTAATTATTGAGCGTTAATCAAATGTGTGAAATAAATTTTTACGAAAACATATTTTATCGTAAATTTATTTTTTATAAATGTTTGTTTTTTCTAAAACTAATTTACTTATTGTTTATAATATATTTGAATAGTCAAATAACTGAAAAAATTTTATGAAAAAAATATTAGTTATTGATGATGCAGAGTTTATTCTGGACAGCACTTCTACACTTCTGAAATTCGAAGGATATGAAGTAGAAACTGCTTCCGACGGTTTAATCGGAGTAGAAAAAGCTTTTGCATTTAAACCCGACCTTATTTTATGCGACATTTCAATGCCGGGACTCGACGGATATGGAGTACTCGAAAAAATTCGTGCTTCGGAGTTAACCGCTACTACTCCTTTTCTTTTCCTTACTGCTTTTTCCGAGAAAAAAAATATGCGGGCAGGTATGGAAAAAGGTGCCGATGATTACATTATTAAACCTTATACCCGCAATGAAATTGTTGCTGCAATAAATGCTCAGATAAGCAAACACAAACTTTTTGCAAAAAAAGTTCAGGATAAAGTTGATGAAGTGGGACGTAATGTTACCTATGCTCTGCCACATGAGTTCAGGACTGTTCTGAATGAAGTGATTAACTGCGCGAAATATCTTGAGAACTCCTCCGAAACAGCTACACAAACTGAAATCAAAGAGTGTTCCGGAGATATTATTAGTTCATCAATGCGTTTGTTGAGAATTACAGAGAACTTTTTGTTCTATGTAAGTATTGATGCAGTAGCCGGAAATCCTGAACGCAAAGAGCAGTTGAGAACTTTCCAAACTCAGGAACCCGTTGCAATGGCAGAAGATTTAGCTTCATTAATAGCATATAAATATGGCAGATTAGAGGACTACTCTTTCGAGGGAAATGCGAATCATATTTATACTGAAATTGCTTCCGAAAGTTTTCATAAAATTATTGATGAATTAACTGATAATGCTTTCCGTTTTTCCGAAAAAGGCAAAAAAGTTAAAGTATCTGCCTGGGAGACGAATAATTTTCTTCATGTTAAAATTTCCGATGAAGGCAGAGGTATGTCCCAAAGCCAGATTTCGAATATAGCCGCTTTAAATCAATTCAAAAGAGCCGTTTACGAACAGCAGGGTATCGGATTCGGATTAATTATCGCTAAGCGTCTTGTTGAGATTCACGACGGTGAATTTATAATCACAAGCAAAGAAGGAAGCGGAACAGATATTGAATTAACTCTGCCGTGTAAACCGAGCCAGCAATAATTACTAATTAAAGACTCTGAAACTCTATTACAATAATTTAGTCAATATAAACGGCTTTCAAAAATAAATTCATACTCATAATTATTAATCGTATTGATGATTAAGTGCTTATTCTCATCGGATTTCCACGGCAAAATAGAAAGATATAATAAATTTTTCTCTCTGATTGAAACTGAAAAGCCCGATTTAGTCTTCTGGGGCGGCGACCTTTTGCCTAATCATTTTAAACACAATCCTCAAATTCCTGATTTTATCAATGATTTTGTAGCTCCGAAGCTATTAAAATTAAAACAAAAACTTGCTGTACAATACCCACAGATTTTTGTTATTCTCGGAAACGATGACCCCAAAGCTATTG